>DAOVKH010000163.1 GCA_030631875.1 Deltaproteobacteria bacterium
AGGCGATGGTTCCGAAGGTCTACTCCATACTAAAAGAAAAGAGAGACCTCCTTGGCGACAACCAGACATGGAACAGACGCTACAGGGAATATACCGAAAAGCTAAAGACGGGCTGTGCCATGGAAGTGGCAAAGGTTCTTCGAGACCTATACACATTGAAGTTAGATAAAGAACTCTCCTTCGGTGAACGGCGTATGCTCGATACCGCAAAGAATCTGCTCGTAAAGGAAATCTCCATAGCAAAGAAGAAGAAAGAGATAAAGATAGAAGAAGAACTCGACAGCATCATCAGTACTTAAAAGAGCTACTAACCCCTCCACAAAACTAAGGATCAAAGAGACCTTGAACTCTATATTGATGCGCCTTCTCTTAGTGGTATTCGCCGCATTTAGCGGATATCTAATCCTGCGCCAAATCGTATCGAACCAAGACATCGCCTTCGCGGGCTTCGTAATAGGAACCATCATAGCGCTTGCGGCCCTGAAGTTTGAAGAGCGCGTCAATAAGGCCTCCATCAATATAGTTATCGGAGGCGGAGCAGGGCTCATAGTCGGCCTTATAATCGCGAACCTTCTCACATACCCATTGGTCCTGCACTTTCTTAACAACACACACCTCGAGTTCTCGGCCTATATATTTACGAACTGCGTCATCGGTTATCTCGGCTTGAGCATAGGAATGAAGAAGGGTGAAGAGATCAAATGGTCAACACTCCTTAATCTGCTTAAGAAGAACAACGAAGAAGAACGCTCTTTGGCAAGCTCTCTCGTAGTTGACACGAGCATACTCATAGACGGACGTCTGGCCGACATCTGCGAAACAAACTTCATCGAAGGGACTCTCATAGTACCGCAATTTATAATAGAAGAGCTTCACTACATCGCGGAATCTCAGGATCCTAATAAAAAGACACGCGGTGCGCGCGGAATAGAGATACTCTACCACCTCCAGAACGAAAAGAACATGGACGTAAAGATATCCTACGATGAATTCCCCGACACAAAGCAAGTCGACATGAAGCTCGTCGCCTGTGCAAAGAAACTAAACTCAAAGATACTTACCAATGACATCAACTTAAATAAGATAGCCAAATTGCACGGCGTAACGGTGCTTAACATAAACGCTCTGGCCAATGCCCTTAAGCCCGTAATACTGCCCGGCGAGGTACTGAAGATACACGTAATAAAGACCGGCAAGGAGCAAGGCCAAGGCGTTGGCTACCTCGACGACGGAACGATGATAATAATCGATAACGCCAATAAACACATAGGCGAGACAATAGATGCCACCGTTACGAGCATACTGCAGACAACTACCGGACGTATGATATTCTCCAAGATGGCCGAGCAGAAGAAACCTGCTTCGGTAATAACGGTCGCCTAAATAAATAGCTTCAGTGCCGTAAAAATCTACTAAGGACAAAGGTCTGCGCAAAGGCGTCAGATCTATTTTTTTACCACCTACACAAAAGACCATGACACCCAAAACCATAATGAAGACCATCGCCGTAATACCGGCCGCAGGGCTTGGCAAAAGGCTCGGCAATAAGAAGAAGCCCTTTCTCATGCTCTCAGGTATGCCGCTACTTGCCCATACGCTTAGAGCCTTTGAGGAGTGCGCCTCTATAGACGGTATTATCATAACGACCGCCACGGAAGATATCGAGCGATGCAGAGAAGAAGTAGTAAACAAGTACGACTTCAGCAAGGTAATAGCTGTCGTATCCGGCGGTAAGGAACGGCAGGAGTCGATTGCCAACGCCCTTGAAGAAGTAGGCGACACCTGCGAGGTAGTCGTCGTACACGACGCGGCACGCCCGCTCGTTACGCCTGAAGTGATAGAATGTACCGTAAAGGCGGCCGGTGAATCAGGGGCGGCCATAACGGCCGTACCGCTTAAGGATACCGTCAAGAGTGTAAGTGGCGGCCGTGTACAAGAGACCCTAAGACGTGATACGCTAAGGGCCGTACAAACACCTCAGGCATTTAAATCTGATATACTTAAGCGAGCCTACGCCCAAGCGAAAGAAGACGGCTTCGTAGGCACAGACGACTCTTCACTCGTAGAGAGACTCGGCATTACAGTAACGATAATCGACGGAAATAATAGTAACATTAAAGTAACTACTAAAGAAGACATTGTAATCGCAGAGTGTCTATTAAAGGAGAAGCTATGAGAGTAGGATTTGGTTATGACGTACACAGGCTCACCGAAGGCCGCCCGCTCGTACTTGGCGGTGTAACGGTGCCTAATAAGCTCGGCCTCCTTGGACACTCCGATGCCGACGTCCTCATTCACGCCGTCATAGATGCCCTACTTGGAGCCGCCGCCCTTGGCGATATAGGCGCGCACTACCCGCCGACCGACAACGCCTATAAAGATATCTCAAGCATAACACTCCTTGAAAGAACGGCAAAGACGCTTAAGGACTCAGGCTACGAGTTATCGAATATAGACGCGACTATCGTATGCGAAAGCCCAAAGCTCTCGAGCTACATACCGACGATGGTAGATAACCTCGCAAAGGCACTGGGCGCGACACAGGGACATATCAACATAAAGGCCACTACGACCGAGGGGCTTGGCTTCGCCGGTACGGGCGAAGGTATCGCCGCGCACGCCGTAGCACTCATAACCAAATGACCACACGCACACGGTTCGCTCCAAGCCCTACGGGACACCTCCACGCAGGAAACGCCCGCACGGCACTCTTCAACTACTTATTTGCACGCGCCAATGGCGGTACCTTAATCCTTCGCATAGACGATAGCGATGAGGCACGCTCCAGCGCTGAGTTCGAAGCGGCCATTTTGAAAGATCTGAATTGGCTCGGCATTACATGGGACGAAGGCGAAGGCTCGAATACAAAGGGCACGGCTGGCACGCTTGGTCCGTACCGCCAATCCCTTCGCAAAGAGATCTACGAGACCAAGGCAGAGGAGCTACTCGATTCCGGCAAGGCCTACCACTGCTACTGCTCGGTGGAGCGATTGGAAGAGCTCAAGAAGGTTCAGCTCCGAGCCAAGCGCGCGCCAAGGTACGACAACCTCTGTCGAGATATAACCGAGATACCAAGTGACACAGTTCCGGTCATACGCTTTAGAGTACCCGATGATGACGAGGTAAGCTTTACAGATGCCGTCCACGGCGAGAAGGTCTTCCTCACAAAAGAGATTGGAGATTTTATAATAACCTCGCCAAAGGCGGGTGTCAGCTACAACTTCGCAACATCGGTGGACGACGCACTTATGCGTATTACCGATGTCATCAGGGGTGATGACCATCTGTCAAATACCCCAAGACAGATTCTCCTGATAGATGCCCTTGGCGGAGCTATCCCCAGGTACGCCCACCTGCCGCTCGTCCTTGGCGAAGACAAGAAGCCTCTAAGTAAACGTAACGCAGGCGCATCGATAGCGGCACTTCGCGCGGAAGGATACCTGCCAGAAGCCCTTGTAAACGCAATCGCTAACCTCGGTTGGGCCGTAGGCGGATATAAGAGCCTTAAAGAGATGGTAGAGGGCTTTACGCTCAAGCGCATATCAAAGAGCGCGAGCGTCTTTAATATCGCATCGCTAAAGGACTTTAATAAGCACGCAATAGAACACGCCTCGCTAACGGATATTATAAAGTTAATCGAGCCTTCTTTCCCAAATACCGGGACCGCTGAATTAACTTCGGCTACCGAGCTTGCAAGGATAGGTGCTTTAAGCATCGCCGATATCGTAGAGTTGCTCGCCCCGCTATTGTCGCCATTGCCTGCGCAAAAGCCTGAAGCGAGAGCCATGCTAAGCGAATCTGAGCCTCTTATAAGTGATGCCATTGTCGCAGTAAATAACCTCGACACCCTTGACGACGACTCCTATAAGGTTATAATAGACGAACTAAAGGCCAAGGGCTACAAAGGCAAACTGCTCTTTAAGCCGCTTCGCATAGCCCTTACGGGAAGAGCTGAAGGCATGGAGCTTAAAGATGTAATGAAGATACTCGGTAAAACCGAGGTCGTTAAACGCCTCGGCTCTGCGATAAAAGAAATCTAAAAGGATGAAATAAATGACGCTTAAGGTATACAACTCACTTACGAGGAAGAAGGAAGACTTCGTACCCGTTACGGAAGGGCACGTCAATATGTACGTCTGCGGCCCGACGGTATACGCCCTTAGCCACATAGGGCACGCAAGGAGTGCCGTTAGCTTCGACGGCGTCTATCGCTACCTGCTCCACAAGGGCTACACCGTAAACTTC
>DAOVKH010000138.1 GCA_030631875.1 Deltaproteobacteria bacterium
GATCTTATAGAGAAGAATACCGGAATACTCAGCGGCGTTGTAACAGAGGTCGTCAAACACTCCCCGAATACCATACTCATTATAGTAACGAACCCCTTAGACGTAATGGTTCACGTCGCTTGGAAGGCAAGCGGCTTGCCACCCGAACATGTAATGGGCATGGCCGGAGCACTTGATTCTTCACGCTTTAGAGCCTTTATAGCAATGGAATTAAACGCATCGATGGAAGATGTAGACGCAATGGTAATAGGCGGTCACGCCGATTCAATGGTGCCTTTAAGGAGCTATTCGACGGTATCGGGTGTGCCGATAACGAAGCTCATGAGCAGTGATAAGATAGACGCCATCATCCAGAGAACGAAGACGGCAGGCGGCGAGATAGTCGCCCTTCTTAAGACAGGGAGTGCCTACTACGCACCGAGCGCTTCTACTGCTGTGATGGTCGAGGCTATATTAAAGGATAAGAAACGCCTCATACCTACTGCGGCTTATTGCAAGGGCAAGTACGGCTTAGACGGTCTTTACGTTGGCGTGCCGGCAAGGCTTGGTTCAAATGGCGTAGAAGAGATAGTAGAGATAGAGCTTGAAGATTCGGAGAGAGCGGCATTTGATTCTTCCGTTGAATCGATAAAGACGCTCATAGCTGAGCTGAATACTTAAGAGGGAATTAAAAGTTGAGAAATATAAGCGTAGATACGATTATAAAAGAGGTTCGCACACTCTGCATGACGGCGGCTACGACCCTTGGCGCGGACGTTAAGGATGCTCTGAAGGATGCACTTAAGAAGGAAGAGTCTCCTCTTGGTAAAGACGTTCTTGCGCAATTAATAGAGAACTACGAGATAGCCGAGGCCGAGGACGCTCCCATGTGTCAGGATACAGGCATATCGATATTCTTTGTCGATATTGGTCGCGAGGTCATACTCGACGGCTTACTTAGCGACGCAATAAACGAAGGTGTCAGGCAGGGCTACGAGGACGGGTTCCTGCGTAAGTCGGTCTGCCATCCCTTAACACGTAAGAACACAGGCGATAACACCCCTGCCATAATACACATTAATATAGTAGAAGGCGACAAGCTAAAGATTCGCTTTGCACCGAAGGGCGCGGGGAGTGAGAATATGAGCGCACTTCGTATGCTAAAGCCTGCCGAGGGCTTAGAGGGCATAAAGTCCGTCGTGATAGACGCGGTGAGTGCCGGAGGAGGTAATCCGTGTCCGCCGATAGTCGTTGGTGTTGGTATAGGCGGTAACTTTGAGCGTTCGGCGATACTCGCCAAGGAGTCGCTCTTAAGGCCTTTGAATGAAAAGAACCCCGACGAAGAGCTTGCGAAGTTGGAAGAAGAATTATGCGATGAATTAAATGCCTTGGGTATAGGCCCTATGGGCTTTGGCGGAATGATAACGGCTCTGGCCGTACATGTAAATATAACGCATTGCCATATAGCGAGCTTGCCCGTGGCTGTAAATATCCAATGCCACGCAGATAGGCATAAAGAGGTGGAAATATGAGTGCCATAAGGCTAACCGCACCTCTTACGGATAAAGATATAGAAGGACTTCGCGCAGGCGACCGTGTACTCATAACGGGCGTTATATATACGGCGCGCGATTCGGCACATAAGAGGCTCATTGAATTGCTCGATAAGGGCGAAGATCTGCCATTCGACATTAAAGGTCAGATTATATACTACGTCGGCCCGACTCCGGCCAAGCCCGGTGAGGTCATAGGTTCGGCCGGTCCTACGACGAGCGGCAGGATGGATGCCTACACTCCAAGGTTACTCGACATAGGCCTTAAGGGTATTGTCGGAAAGGGCCAGAGAAGCCCTGAAGTCATAGATTCCTTACAGAATAATAAGGCCGTATATATGGCGGCCGTCGGCGGAGCCGCCGCCCTCATAAAGAGGAGTATAAAGAAGGCCGAGATTATAGCCTACGAAGATTTAGGGCCAGAGGCCATACGTCGCCTTGAGGTAGAGGACTTCCCGGCAATCGTTGTAAATGATTCCGTAGGTGCCGACCTATTCAGAGAAGGTGTTGAGAAGTACAGGAGAGTTAAGTAATGAAGTTAAAGCTATCGGGTAGAGAGATAAATAGCGCGTCCATGGAGCACTTGGAGCGTGTCAGCGGCGAGGATGCGAAGAAGTGTTACCAGTGTGGTAATTGTTCGGCCGGGTGTCCTGTATCGTACGAGATGGATATGAACCCGTCGGAGATTATAAGGTTCTTGCAATTCGGTAAGATTGATGACGCAATGGCGGCAAACTCCATGTGGGTATGCGTCGGGTGTCTGCAGTGTTACTCGAGGTGTCCGAAGGGCGTAAGTGCGGCGAGCATATTGGAAGGGCTTCGCCAGCTCACACTCCGTAAAGGTCAAGACCACGACGAGGTAAAGGATCTCCCTGTGGAGTTCATAAAGAAAGCCCCTCAGCAGGCCATCGTCTCGGGCTTTAGAAAATTCGTAAGTTAGTACGTCGCCAGAGTACTATTAAGAATACTACTAAAAGAATACTCTTAATCAGAAAGACCTATGAAGATACCATACTATCCCGGATGTACCCTCAATACAGTTGCAAAGGGCTTTGAGACCTCGGCAAAGGAGTCGTCAAAGACGCTCGGCTTTGAGCTTGAAGAGCTTAAAGGCTGGAATTGCTGTGGCGCGACATTTCCGCTGACACCAGATAACACAATGGCTCTTACCGCTCCTGCCAAGGTTCTTGCGCATGCCAAGGCCGCAGGCGACGGTAATAAGGTAACGACACTCTGCAGTGTCTGCTATAACGTCCTAAAGCGTACGAACCATGTCTTTAAAGAAGATAAGGCTCGGCGTGAGGTCATAAATTCCTTTATAGAAGAATCATACGAAGGCGAGCTTGATGTCGTCCATTACTTAGAGGTCTTGAGGGATACAATCGGCTTCGATAAGGTAAAAGAAGCCGTAACGCGTCCTTTGGCAGGCGTAAAGGTTGCGGCCTACTACGGCTGTATGCTCCTTCGTCCGCATGAAGAGGTCGCCATAGACGACCACGAATCGCCGACCATAATAGAAGACTTGATGACGGCACTTGGCGCAGATGCCGTAGATTTTCCGCAGAAGATTGAGTGTTGCGGAGCGCACCTTTCGATGGATAGGACAGACGTCGTAGAGAAACTTTCGGGTAATGTAATGAGTTCGGCCGTGGAGAATGGTGCCGAGCTTATTGTGACGAGCTGTCCGCTCTGCCAATACAACTTAGAGAAGAGCCAGGAGCGCACAACGGTAGAGGTATCGGGCTATAAGGCCGTACCGATTATATACTTTACACAATTACTTGGCTTGGCCCTTGGTCAGACAGATGAGATGGCAGGGCTCAAAGATAATGAGTGGGACGCACGACCGTTACTTAAAGAGAAGGGCGTATAGGTTATGCCAAGGATAGGCGTATTTGTCTGCCAATGCGGCAACAACATAGAAAGCACGGTCGAGACTGAAGAAGTCGCGGCCGAGATGGAAAAGATTCCGGGTGTAGTCTACACCTGTAAGTACAAGTTCATGTGCTCGGCACCCGGTCAGGAGACCTTCCGTCAAGCCATTAAAGACCATAAGCTCGACGGTGTCGTCGTATCGGCCTGCTCGCCGCATATGCACGAGAAGACCTTCCGTAGAGCCTCGGAGTCTGCGGGGCTAAACCCCTACCAGTGCGAGATAACGAATATTCGTGAGCAGTGCTCGTGGGTGCATCACGATGATACGAAGAAGATTGGTACAAAGAAGAGCATAGATCTAACACGCATGACGGTCGAGAGGCTCAAGCACAATAAGCCTTTAAAGACGATTAATATTCCGGTCAATAAGCGTGCATTAGTCCTTGGCGGAGGTATCGCCGGCATACAGGCCGCACTCGATATAGCAGACGGCGGTCGTGACGTAATACTCGTCGAGCGTGAGCCTTCTATAGGCGGTAATATGGCGAGGCTCTCAGAGACCTTCCCGACGATGGATTGTTCGCAGTGTATCTTGACTCCAAAGATGGTCGAGGTTGAACTGCACGACAGGATTACGATAATGACCTACTCGGAGCTTGAGAAGGTCGACGGTTATATAGGTAACTTTACGGTGCAGGTCAGGAAGAAGGCACGTTACGTCGATGAGTCTACCTGTACGGGTTGCGGCGAGTGTTGGGAAAAATGTCCATTTAAGTCCGACAGTGAATTCGAGCTGGCTCTGAATAAGCGTAAGGTCATCTATACGCCATTCCCTCAGTCGGTGCCGAACATTCCCGTTATAGACGCTCAGAATTGCCCGAAGATACAGAAAGACAAGTGCGGCCTATGCGAAAAGGTATGTGGCCCGGGTTCGATAGATTATACTCAAAAAGACGAAATAGTCGAGCTTGACGTAGGTGCGATAGTTGTAGCCACGGGCTACGAGCTTATGCCAAACGAACGCTTTGGCGAGTACGGCTACGGTAAGATAAAAGATGTCGTAAGTGGAATGCAATTCGAGAGGTTGGCATCTTCGAGCGGCCCTACCGGAGGAGAAATAAGAAGACCGTCGGACGGCGAGGTTCCAAAGAGCATTGTATTCATACAATGCGTCGGCTCGCGCGACGAGAAGAAGGGTGTCAGCTACTGCTCTAAGGTATGCTGTATGTATACGGCAAAGCATACTATGCTCTACAAACATAAAGTCCACGACGGTCAGAGCTATGTATTCTACATGGACATACGCTCCGGCGGTAAGCGCTATGAAGAGTTCGTCCGCGGTGCGATAGAAAATGAAGACGCCATGTATTTGCGTGGCCGTGTTTCACGCGTATACGAAAAAGA
>DAOVKH010000150.1 GCA_030631875.1 Deltaproteobacteria bacterium
CGTTTCGACGGAGAAGGCCGAAGAGCTTAACGAAGGCGACGACGTTACTCTCACCGACGGTGAAGGAACGGTACTCGGCATACTTCACTTGAGCGAGAAGTTCCCACACGATAAGGAAAAAGAAGCCCTTCAGGTATATGGCACAAAGGAAGACGCACACCCCGGTGTTAAGAACGTATACGCCATGGGCGACGTTTTGCTTGGCGGAAAGGTCTCTGTCGTAAAGAGAATAGATCACGAGCACTTTAACGAAGAGAGGCTCGACCCTGTTGAAACCCGCAAGCTCTTCAAGGATAAGGGATGGAAGAGGATTGTCGGCTTCCAGACTCGTAACCCGATACACAGAGCGCATGAGTACATACAGAAGTGCGCCCTTGAGACCGTCGATGCTTTGATGATCCACCCGCTCGTCGGCGAGACAAAGTCCGATGATATTCCGGCAACGGTAAGGATGGATTGCTACAAGGCTCTCATGAGCAACTACTATCCAAAGGATAGAGTAGCTCTCGTAGTCTTTCCGGCATCGATGAGATACGCCGGCCCAAGAGAGGCGGTATTCCACGCGCTCATAAGAAAGAACTACGGCTGTACGCATTTTATCGTCGGTAGAGATCACGCCGGAGTGGGCAACTACTATGGCACCTTTGATGCTCACTTTATATTCGACGAGTTCGATGCCGCGGAGCTTGGCATAACGCCGATGTTCTTCGACTATACATTCTTCTGCAAGACCTGCGGCGGCATGGCTTCCTTCAAGAGCTGTCCGCATGATTCTTCGGAGCATATAACGCTCTCAGGTACTAAGGTTAGAGAGATGTTGAGGGAAGGCACGAAGCCTCCTCAGGAGTTCTCACGCCCGGAGGTTGCTGAGATACTAATAAAGGCTATGCAAGACTAATTTAAGCCTTTAAATGCGCATACTTAGGCCGACTTGTCCGAAAGGACGAGTCGGCCTTTTTATATTCTGAATTCCATTTGTTTTAAGCGCACCCTACTATCTATTGACTATAAATACTACCCTATGCTACCCTATAATATCCTATGGAAAACATTGACTATTTCCCTAATTTAGAGGATTTCAGAGCACTGAGTAAGGATTATAATCTCCTCTCGGTTACCTGTGACATCCTTGCCGACGATCTTACACCCGTCTCAGCCTTTAAGCGTATAGATGACGGCTCAGATGGATTCCTATTGGAGAGCGTCGAAGGCGGAGAGAAGTGGGGGCGTTATAGCTTCTTCGGTGCTTCGTCGCGTGGTGTTATTCGCGCAAAGGGCAGCAAGACCGAGATATTCGAGGGTGGAGTTTTAAAACGCACCATAGAGGGCAATCCGCTCGATACGCTCAAGGATTACTTGGCGGGCTTTAAGGCCGCTCCCATTGAAGGTACTCCGAGGTTTCCAGGCGGTGCCATCGGCTACATGGGCTACGATATAGTAAGGCACATCGAACGCCTTCCTAATTACGCCGAGCGTGATCTTGATATAGATGAGTTTTGTTTTCTCATGACCGATATCGTAATGGTCTTCGACAATGAAGAAGGCAGGATAAAGATTATATGCAACGCATACCTTGAAAGTGACACGGATATCGATAAGGCTTACGGGGAAGCTACCCGGCGTATAGCCGAGGTTGCCTCGCGTTTAAAGGATGCGACACCAAAGACACCTCGCAAGTACAAGGACTTTGGCGGGGTTACCTCTAACTTTAAAAAGGAAGATTTCCTCGAGACGGTAAAGCGTGTTAAGCGCTACATCGGCGATGGTGATGTTATACAGACCGTCATCTCTCAGCGTTTTGAGTGTGAGCTCGCTTCAGAGCCATTCGATATATATAGGGCACTGCGTGTAACCAATCCGTCGCCGTATATGTTCTTTCTAAGGCTTGGCGGTATTGAGTTGGCCGGTTCTTCGCCTGAGATACTCGTAAGGTTAGAAGACGGCGAGGTCGTCGTTAGGCCGATTGCAGGCACTCGCCCACGCGGTAAGGACGAAGCCGAAGACATAGCTTTTGAAAAAGAACTCCTGGCAGACCCGAAGGAGTGCGCCGAGCATATAATGCTCGTAGACCTTGGGCGTAATGACGTAGGGCGCGTGGCCGAGACATCTTCCGTTACGGTAGATGAGTTTATGGGGATAGAGCGTTATTCGCACGTCATGCATATAGTCTCGAATGTACGCGGGCGTATGCGTGAAGGTCTCGATGCCTTTGATGCCTTTAAGGCGTCCTTCCCTGCGGGCACTCTGACCGGCGCACCGAAGATACGCGCAATGGAGATAATAGAAGAGCTTGAGCCGACAGGGCGAGGCGTATACGGCGGAAGTGTCGGGTACTTTGGTTTTTCGGGAATGATGGATCTCTGCATAACGATAAGAACGGTGCTGATAAAGGACGACCGTGTCTACGTTCAGGCAGGGGCAGGGATAGTCGCCGACTCTGAGCCTGAAAAAGAATTCGAGGAGTGCGTAAATAAGGCCAAGGGTGTGCTTAAGGCCGTAGAGATGGCGGCAAAAGGAATTTAGATATTATGTTATTCATGCTCGACAACTACGATTCATTTACCTATAACCTCGTTCAGTATTTGGAAGAGTTAGGCGGCGACGTGCGCGTAGCGAGGAACGATGCCGTAACGGTAGAAGAGATAGAGGCAATGAAGCCCGATAGGATAGTCGTATCACCGGGGCCGTGTAACCCGGAGAAGGCCGGTATATCGGTGGAGGTTGTCAAACACTTTGCAGGTAAGTTGCCGATACTTGGCGTATGCCTTGGCCATCAGTCGGTTGCCTACGCATTTGGCGGTAATATAATAAAGGCAAAGAAGCTTATGCACGGAAAGACATCGAAGATATCTCACGACGGAAAGACGATTTTTAAAGGGTTGGAAGATCCCTTTGAGGCAACTCGCTATCATTCGCTCGTAGTTGAGCGTGAGTCATTGCCGGATGTATTTGAGGTGAGCGCATGGACAGAAGACGGCGAGATAATGGGACTTCGCCATAAGGAACTTCAGATAGAGGGCGTGCAGTTTCATCCTGAGAGTATCTTAACTGTAGAAGGCAAAAAACTTTTAGCTAACTTTTTAAAGGTATAAAAACATCATGATAAAAGAAGCGATATCAAAGGTCGTCGACTTAGAGGACTTGACCACAGAAGAGATGGTTACGGTCATGGGCGAGATAATGGGCGGTCTTGCCGAGCCCACACAGATTGCGGCCTTCATAACCGCACTTCGCATGAAGGGCGAGACGGTCTCCGAGATAACAGGAGCGGCAACGGTAATGCGCGAAAAGGCTTTGCGCGTTAATGTCGACGCTGATTTTATAGTCGATACCTGCGGCACGGGTGGAGACGCTTCTATGACATTCAATATCTCAACGGCGGCGGCATTCGTCGTGGCAGGCGCAGGCGTTACGGTCGCAAAGCACGGTAACAGGTCTGTCTCGTCAAAGTCCGGAAGTGCCGATGTACTGAAGGCCTTAGGCGTTAATATTGAGGTAGATATAGAGTGCGTTGAAGAGTGCATAAAGGAAGTGGGCATAGGGTTTCTATTTGCCCCGCTCCTGCATGGTGCGATGAAGTATGCAGCCCCCGTCAGGCGTGATGTCGGCATAAGGACGATATTCAATATACTCGGCCCGTTGACTAATCCGGCGGGAGCCAGGCACCATCTGCTCGGCGTATACGACCCAAAGCTAACCGACGTTATGGCCGAGGTCTTAAAGAACCTTGGAAGCAAGCACGCCTTCGTCGTCGCAGGCGACGATGGTTTAGATGAGATAACTCTTACCGATAGGACGAAGATAACGGAGCTTAAGGGTGGTACCATAAAGACCTACCATGTAAGCCCCGAAGACTTCGGCTTTGAGCGTTGCACGATGAATGATCTTCGAGGCGAAGGGCCTCTTGAGAATGCCAAGATTATAAGGGACTTGCTTGAGGGCAAAGAAGGCCCGCACAGAGATATAGTTTTATTGAACGCGGCGGCTGGCATAACGGCGGCATCCAAGGCTCGCTCGCTCGAAGACGGCGTTCTGATAGCCAGAGCCGCTATAGACTCAGGAGCGGCAATGAAGAAACTTAACGGACTTATCGAGAGGACAAATAGCTGAATATGAGTAAGGTTAAGACAGACATACTGAGAGAAATAACAACTCATAAGAGGCGTGAGCTTGAGGATACTTTTTCAGATAAGGGTAGAGACGCACTCTTGGAGTCTATAAAGGGTGAGGTCAAGGGGGCAGACCCTGTAAGAGATTTTGCGGCGGCTTTGAGGCGAGGTGGTACGAATATTATAGCCGAGGTAAAGAAGGCATCGCCGTCTAAAGGGATATTCAGAGAAGACTTCGACCCCGTTAAGATTGCTGAGACCTACGCAACTAACGGTGCGGTGGCGATATCTGTCTTGACCGACAGCCGTTACTTCATGGGTAGCCTCGATAACCTCGTGCATATACGTGAGCATATTGAC
>DAOVKH010000152.1 GCA_030631875.1 Deltaproteobacteria bacterium
ATGAATGGTATCTTGGTAGCCATAGTTGTTCTGAGTATAATTTAAAATAAGGTTACTTGTCAAATAAATGTCTGCGTATTTAACATCTGCCGTAGCACTTGACATTAGACCGTCTATTATCATAGATTATCGGTATGAGAAAGTGCCCTCTATCACTAATAAGAAACCTTACGGCGACAACGGCAATTATACTTTGCTGGGCACTCCTGCTCGGCATGGGCGGCAACGCCGGCAATGACTTCCCTGTACCCGATATTGACTTCCACGCGACCGTAACCGACGAGCGGGGAATCACCACCGCCTGCACGGGCGTGAGCTGGGAGGGTGAGGTATTCTTTAAGGCCAAGCGTGGCGAAGCGGTCGTAACCATCCCATTTGAAAAAGTTGCCTCAATAAAACGTATCGCCCTGAACGGAACTACTACAATAGACTTTAAGGTAACCCTTAGAAGCGGTAAAGAGGTTATCGTTAGCTTTGATAAAGATAGCCGCTTTTACGGTAAGACAGACTTCGGGACATTTAAGATAGCCGCTAAGAATATCCGGGAAGCCTCATTCGACCTAACGGCCGTAACGGCTCACAAAACAAAGTAAGGCTTCTTAAATCGCCGCCATAATATTCTTAAGCAGTATAGCCGCCGAAGTATCTCCGTTTATCTCAAAGCGTCTCGAAAAGAATACCGTATCGGGATCCTCCTCGCCAAGGAATAACTCCAAAAGAACGCTCGTCTCGGCCCGCATTATAACGTCGGGCTTACCCTCGACATTCGGCACAACACTCACCTCGCCCTTATCATCAAAGCATAGGTTAAAGGTCTTACCCAGATCCAGCACCTTAAATAAGAAGACCTTTCCGCCGAGAGCCTTAAGCCTCTCTTTTACATCCGGGCGGCTACCTAAGAGGTTCGATATGACAACGCCTGCGCCTATGGCCTCGATAAAGCGCGGCATGACCCTGAGCGGGCCATTTAAGTATTTAACGGCTAACTCCATTAGCCTCTTCTTTATTGAATCCTTCGTTGAGAGGCTCAAACCTTAACCCCCACATGTATGGCGGCGACACCATTAAATAAGTTTTCATAGGTAACCTGAAATAACCCGACACCCTCCATCATCTCCTTTAAGCGTTCCTGCGTCGGGAACTTTCTTATCGACTCAGACAAATATTGATAAGCCCCTCTGTTGCCGGTCACGAGCTCTCCTACCAGCGGCATTACATTAAACGAATATGCGTCGTATACTTTATTGAATAACCCCCCTTTGGGGTGCGAGAATTCAAGGCACAGCACGCGTCCGCCGGGCTTGGTAACACGCGCCATCTCCGATAGGGCATACTCCAAGTGCGTTACATTCCTTATGCCGAAGCCGATTGTAACGGCGTGAAAGCTATTGTCGGCAAAGCCTATGGACTCGGCGTCACCTTGGACAAAGCTCAGGTTCTTTATGTAACCCTTGTCGGCGCATCTACTTTGACCGACCTCCAACATCTCACGGTTTATATCAAAGACGACTACCTCGCCTGCGTCGCCCACACGCTCTGCCATGAGCATGGCTATATCCCCCGTACCTCCTGCCACGTCAAGTGCCAAGTCGCCCGGGCGCAGACCCGTCTTTGCCACTATGCGCCGTTTCCAGAGCCTGTGCGTACCCATGCTCATAAGGTCGTTCATGAGATCATAAGACTTGGCAACAGAGGTAAAGACCTCGCCTACGCGCCCCTTCTTAGAACCTTCGTCTACGACCTCGTAGCCGAAAAATGTCTTCTTATTATCGCTATCGGACACAGCCCCTCTACCCCTCTCTATCTTCCACGTCGTCGCCGACGTTATTACCGACATTCCTGAACGAAACAAAGCCAATTACCAGAGCCGCGCCAAAGGCCAGATAACTCATCAACGGCAACTCAAATATGTTCTCTATCTCACTGCCTGCCATGGCCGTTATAAAACCGCACCCGACGAGGACGGCCACAATAAGTCCTCCGCCTATGCGACGACCCGCGCCCTTCACCTCTCTCGTCAGGCCGTCGAGCCTGTGATGAACAAAGCCTACCTTTAATTCGTCATTCAATGTCGCCTCAAGTACGGATTGCATCTGCCCGGGAAGCTTCGATAGCGTTGAGGTAAGCTCACCTGTAAAGTCTCTGGCCTTCTCGGCGTAGACTCCGGGCGAGAGCTTCTCCCTTGCCATCCATCTATATACGAGCGGCTTTGCGACACTCCACATATCTATATTCGGGTAGAGCTGGCGACCGACACCTTCTATTATGACCATAGACTTCTGAAGTAACAGCAGATTCGGCTGAAGAGTCATCTCGTAACGCTTGGCCGTCTCTACGAGCTTCACCAGGAAGGTAGATACATTTATCTCTTCGAGCTTTTGGCCGAATATCGGTTCACCTATATCCCTAAGGGAGCACTCAAATTCATATACGTCAACACCCTTTCCTATAAGCCCCATATCTTTATGAACTATGGCAAGACGCTTGTAATCCTGACGTACTACATAGTAAAGCATGCTTGCCATGTAGTTACGAAGCTTCGGGTCAAGCCTTCCTACTATCCCGAAGTCCAGGTAGATGATGGCGTTACCATCGGTGGCGAAGATATTGCCCGGATGCAGGTCGGCATGATAAAAACCGAACTCAAAGACCTGCCTAAAGAAGGCCTTGATGCCGTTTACGGCTATCTCTTCACAATCAAGGCCGGCGGCCTTTATGCGCTCAATCTCGTCAAATGGTATACCGCTCACACGCTCTAAGGTAAGTACGTCTTTATTGGTGTAGCTCCAGTAAACCTTCGGGACTAAGACCTTATCGTCGCGCTCAAACATCTTTAAAAAACGCATTGCATTTGCGCCTTCGATAGTAAGGTCTAACTCATTATCTATCACACGCTTGAATTCATCGACGACCTTAACGGGCTTATAGCGGCGTGCGGCGGGAATGTGCCTTACGAGGAGTCTGGCTACCGTATACATGACCGATATATCGCTATTGATAATGCGCTCGATATTAGGCCTCTTTACCTTTACGGCAACGGGCGTGCCGTCCTTAAGCTCTGCGAAGTGCACCTGAGCTATAGACGCGCTCGCAATAGGGACTTCCTCAAAGCTCTTGAACTTCGCCTCTATCGTCTCGCCGAAGGAATCCTCCACAGCCTCCTTGGCCTTATCAAAGCTAACCGGAGGGACAGAGTCCTGAAGCTTCTTAAGCTCCTCTATCCACTCGGCCGGGAAGAGGTCGGCTCGTGTCGATACGGCTTGACCAAGCTTTACGAATGTCGGCCCAAGCTCTTCAAGGATTCTACGAACCCTGACAGGCACGGTCATCTTACGCCCGACACGCGAAAATAACGGCAACTTTGCTATAACGGAAAATACCGGCAGGAGCTTTATCTCGCTTACGATACCGCCGAATCCATACTTTATGAGCACTCGCCCTATTTGATTAAGACGTGCTATGTTCCTGAATAGATGCCGCTTCATATATTAATTACCCTCAAGTTTGCTCAATCTTTTTTCGAGTGAATCGACCTTCTCACGTGCCACGCGCGCCATCTCCTTTACAACCTCAAGCTCGGAGGCAGAGGCCAGATTAAGCCTCCCCGCCACAGAGTCTACAACCCCTGAGGCCTCACCGCCGACCTTACTCTTACACTCTTCCAATATACCGAGAAGTTCCTTGACGGCCTTAACGCCCTCTTCAACGACCTTATTTTCAATATTCTTAACCGCGCCGAGAGGGCCGTCATCTTTTGATGAACCGCTACCCTCAAGCTCCCTTATGAAATCTCGCACCTTGCCCTCAACGGCCGTACCGGCATCTATGACCTTACCTATAATATCAGACATAATGAAACCTCCTTTTGCTTCAGGTTACTATATGGAAAGAATCCTCTCATCTAACTCTAAGTCATTCAGCAATACGTCCTTACCGGCTCTGCCCGCCTTACCATGATACCAGCCGTCTACGAGCTTACCATCAGATAACACAACTAACTCTTCCATTGCTTCTTTTTTATCCAGCCGTCCGTCAACCCTTGCCTTGAATATATCTGCAATGCGTCCTGTATTCTCGGCTTCAGGCGATATCCTCAAACGCTTTACACCCATATTTGAAAGTTCTTCTACAACACCTGCGAGCGTATGTGTCTCAGCACTCAACACAGAGGTCCCGTTTATGGTAAATACGGGGTTGCCGTCGAGTGTCGTAATATCAATGCCGCCTTCTTCGCATCCGTGGGCGCACTCTTCTTTATTGCCGATACCCTCGGCCCTTGACGTATAACATCGCCACGAAAATGCAAGCGGTACCTGACCATGGGCAAAGAGCTCGACCTCCACGTCGCCGCATACGGCAATATTCTCCCTTACGGCCTCTCCCGACAACTCCACGGGGAATGTCACACCCCTCACGCCAAGCGTCCTTAAGAACTCTAC
>DAOVKH010000131.1 GCA_030631875.1 Deltaproteobacteria bacterium
GAAGAAGAAGTTCGAGGGAAGTGAAGTAACAGGCAAAACACTTGGCATACTCGGTGTGGGTAATATCGGAGGTGTCGTAGCCAACCGCGCACAGGGGCTTAAGATGAACGTCATAGCCTACGACCCCTACATATCCGAAGAAGCCGCAGAGAGGCTCGGCATAACGACCGTAACGATAGACGAGCTCTACGCAAAGAGCGACTACATCTCCATACACGTCCCCTTCACAAAGGAGACGGCAAATATCGTAGATGCCGCGGCATTCAAGAAGATGAAAAAGGGCGTTAACCTCATAAACTGCGCAAGAGGCGGTATAGTTGACGAGGGTGCTCTCGCCGATGCCGTTAAGGAAGGAATAGTTGCCGGGGCGGCATTCGACGTATTTTCGGAAGAACCCCCCAAGGCCGACAACCCACTACTTGCATTAGACGAAGTAATCGTAACGCCACACCTTGGTGCTTCGACCTTCGAGGCTCAGGAGAACGTTGCAGTAGCCGTAGCAGAGCAGATAGTAGAGTTCTTGCAAACTGGTTCGGTCAGAAACGCCGTAAACGTACCGAGCGTACCTGCTGAGCTTCTGGCCTCACTTGGCCCATACATAACGCTTGGAGAAAAACTCGGAAGTTTTCAGGGTCAACTCTTGACCGATGCCGTAGAAGAGATAACCATTGAATACTCCGGCGATGTCGTAGATTATGACGTAGCACCCATAACCATAGCCTCGATAAAGGGCATCCTGTCGCAGGTAATGGACGACGAGGTCGTTAACTTCGTAAATGCACCTAACATGGCAGAAGAGCGAGGCATAAAGGTAGTAGAGGTTAAGAGTTCACGCTCCATCGACTTCGCCAGCTCCGTTACCATCAAGATAAAGACAAAAGGTCAGGAACACTTAATCGAAGGCGCACTCTTCGGCAAGAACGATCCGCGTATAGTCAAGATAGATAACTTCTTCTTAGATGCCGTACCGGAGGGCTTTATATTGATGATAACCAACGAAGATAAGCCGGGTGTTATAGGGGCTGTAGGCACACTCCTTGCCGAAGGCAAGGTAAACATAGGTCGCCTACACCTTGGACGCTCAAGCGTTGGAGGAGAGGCCGTAAGCCTCTGGAGTATAGACGCAGAGCCTTCAGACGAACTAAACAAGAAGCTCTTGGCTCTCGCTAACGTAGTATCGGCAAAGGTCATCAAGCTTTAATTTAAACGCAAGAATACAAATGACGACTAAGTCTAATATATCGCTCCCCGATGGCGTAAGGGATATACTCCAGGGTGAGGCCGAAAGTATAAGCCGGGCAGAAGCGGCCATGCTCTCGGTCATGCGTGGCTACGGCTTTGAGCGCGTAGTAACGCCGCTCATTGAGTACGTTGACGTACTATCACTCGGCCTTGGCTCGGAGCTTAAGAACAAAGTCCTTAAGTTCATAGACCCGACCACCGGCGACGTAATGGCCATAAGGCCCGACATAACGCCTCAGGTCGCGCGCATGGCGGCAACACGCCTTAAAGGTGCTGAGCTTCCGCTTAGGCTATGCTACAACGAAAGTGTCTTACGGTACGCAGAGGAAGGCCCGGGCAAGTCTACGGAGATTCTCCAGACAGGGGCTGAGTATATATCAAAGACCGCGTCGGTAGATATTGACGCCATGATGATAATCATGGCCATAGAGTCTTTGATCGAAGCCGGAGTTCGGAACTTTAAGCTCGACATAGGCGACGTAAGTTTCGTCAAGAGCATACTTCAAAGCCTCTCGCTCGATGAGGATGAACGTAGAAGTATAAAGAAACTCCTCATAAAGAAAGACAACTCAGGACTTAAGGAAGTGCTTGGCTCATTTGGGGATAAGGTTAACGAGAAGGAGTGCTCACTCGTAACAAAACTTACAGACCTATACGGAGACAATAAAGACGTCCTTAAAAAAGGCCGCTCGCTATTAGAAGGAATCGGCGGAGACGTTTTAACGGCAACGAAATCCCTCGACTACATCGAAGAGGTCACAACGATAGTATCGGATAAGGGCTACAACGACCACATCACAATAGATCTTGGTGAGGTGCGTGGATTTGATTACTACACCGGCATAATCTTCGAGGGCTTCAGCACCAACCTCTCGGAGGCAATAGTCGGCGGCGGACGTTACGATAACCTAATGGAGAATTACGGCCTAAAGGCCGCGTCAACCGGGTTCGCATTTAATACAGGAGCCGTAGTTAAGGCTATCGGCAAAAGACCTTAAAAAAGAGAGTTAATAGGATAATGGCAAAGGCAAAGAAGACGGCAAAGAACGTTGTAATAGTCGGCGCGCAGTGGGGCGACGAAGGTAAGGGTAAGATAGTAGATATACTTACCTTATCGGCAGACGTAGTCGTTCGCTTTCAGGGCGGCAACAACG
The DNA here is from genome assembly GCA_030631875.1 of Deltaproteobacteria bacterium. Lineage (GTDB taxonomy): Bacteria > Desulfobacterota > GWC2-55-46 > GWC2-55-46 > DRQE01 > DAOVKH01. Next base: position 2,397 of record DAOVKH010000131.1, read on the forward strand.
CGGGCCATACCGTCATAGTAGACGACGAGAAGGTCGTCCTGCATTTAATCCCCTCAGGAATACTCCACAAGGGAAAGACATGTATCATCGGCAACGGCGTTGTCGTAGATCCTGAAGTCCTCTTAGGTGAGATTGCGGAGCTTAAGAGCAGAAACCTATTCAATGAAGAAGACCTCCTCATCAGTAAAGACGCGCACGTCATCATGCCTTACCACAAGAAGCTCGACGCGGCAAAGGAAAAGATGCGCGGCGGCTCTAAGATAGGCACAACGGGTCGCGGCATAGGCCCTGCCTATGAAGACAAGGTCTCACGGTGCGGCATAAAGTGCTCGGACCTCCTAAACGAAGATATATTAAGGGACAAACTCACAGCCAACCTAAAGGAAAAGAACCACTACATAAAGACCTTCCTCGATGAAGAGGGCTTTACATTAGAGGAGCTTCACTATCAATTCCTGCAGTACGGCAAGAAGCTGGCTCCGCATATAACCGATACGTCGCTATACATCGACTCGGCCATGAATGATAAAAAGTCCATACTCTTTGAGGGCGCTCAGGGCACACTCTTAGATGTTGACTTCGGGACTTATCCGTATGTTACATCAAGCAACACCATAGCCGGAGCGGCCGCCACAGGGAGCGGCATAGGCCCGACACGCCTTGATTCGGTCATTGGTGTGGCAAAGGCATATACAACACGCGTAGGCGAAGGCCCCTTTCCTACGGAACTCGACGAAGAGGCAAACGCAACACTTCGCGAGCAGGGCAATGAGTACGGAGCAACGACCGGACGCCCAAGACGCTGCGGATGGTTCGATGCCGTAGCGATGCGCTATAGCGCGCGCCTAAACGGCTTGGACGGATTGATACTCACAAAGCTCGACGTACTCGACACACTCGACGAGATTCAGGTATGCGTTGCATACGACTGCGCTGGCGTACGCTCCGAGAGCTTCCCTGCCAATACGGCAGAGCTTACCGATTGCACGCCCATATACGAGACATTCAAGGGCTGGAACGAGCCCACCGGAAAGATAAAGGATATAAAGAAGCTCCCGAAGAACGCTCAGGCTTATATCAGCAAGATAGAAGAGCTTGTAGGCGTTAAGGTCGTAATGGTCTCGGTCGGTGCCGAGAGGAAAGAAACCATCTCCGTAAAAGATATATTTTAATAAGCTCCATGGTCTTGACGGCGTTGTTGACTTAACACGTCATTCGTGTTAAATAAATAAGTTGTTTGTCTCTGTAGGCAGGCTATGCAGGCATAAAAAGTGAAAGATAAAGGCATAAAAAGCACCACTAAAGCAGGCAACTCCACGGACGAGGCTCCGGATAAGAAGAACGAGGCCTACGCGGATCGCCCTATGAAGGGGCTCCTTCTTACGACCTCTGTTGGGATAACCATGGTGGTCTCGATAATAATCGGTCTCATTATCGGAATCTACCTCGACAGGTACTTTGAGAGTCGCCCTTGGCTTACGATAATATTTATATTACTCGGTGTCGTAGCCGGCTTTAAGAACATGCACAGGACAATGAAGGAACACGGCTTTTAAAGACGCAAGTTGCTTCTTTAAAGTATAAAGAGTGATATAAAAGCAATGAACGTTAATGAAACGTACGCAGGCTCTGAAGCAGTACTCGCAAGGGCCACAAGAGTTGTCGGCACTGCGAATGTAGCCGTAGCAGGAATCGCAATGATAGCTCTGGCGGTCTTTACAAAGGACACGCACTCGGTACTTAGCTTTACCTCCGGTTTTATCGTAGGGTTACTTAACCTCTACAGTTGTCTTAAGATAATACGCTCCTCGATGACGCTTCCACAAGAGGCCATCGAAGGCTTCATCAAGAAACGCTACATGGCTAAGTTTTCGTTCTCAATATTACTTTTGGTCTTATTGATATGGTTTGCGAAACTTAACCCTTTAACACTCTTGGCTGGCTACACGGCGACTATAATAGTAACACTCGTAACATTAATATTGATTCTAAAGGGAGAATTTAAGGATAATGTTGGAACTCATCAGTAAATACGGCCACGGTATAGCAATACCCGGCATCCCGCTGCATACGTCATACACTATCTACGTTGTCTTAGGGCTTCTGATCTTCTCGGTTCTCTTAAAGGGCAAATTAAAGCTCGTTCCGAGCAAAGTACAGAGCATCGTAGAGCTTATACTCGATACATTCGTATTCTTAGGCAAAGACGTTATGGGCAAGAAGGGGATGGTCTTCGTGCCATTTGTCCTAACCTTCTTCATATATATACTTATAAGCAACGCCATCGGTATGATACCGGGCTTCTTCCCGCCGACTGCCGACCTAAACACAACGGCGGCACTTGCAATAATAGTATTCATCACATCACATATAGTCGGAATCAAGGCGCACGGCATAGGCTACTTTAAACACTTCATGGGGCCTTCGATATGGCTCGCTCCGTTGATGATACCGATAGAAATTATAGGCCACATAGCTCGACCGATATCGCTCTCACTCAGGTTGTTCGGAAACATCATGGGGCACGAAAAGATCACCATGGTACTATTACTTCTCGTACCATTTGCATACCCGCTCTTAGCCTTCTCGACGGTGCTTGGAGTCTTGGTCGTA
>DAOVKH010000040.1 GCA_030631875.1 Deltaproteobacteria bacterium
GTGTTTCTTTATCAACGCCATATGCCACGACATTGTACATCTGCCCTGAGAAGTTTACGGGGCTTCCGTGCGTGAGGTGTCCGCCGTGGTTCAGGTTCATTCCGAGTATCGTATCGCCGTGCTTTAAGACCGACATATAAACGGCCATATTTGCCTGAGAACCTGAGTGGGGCTGAACGTTTACGTGGTCTGCGCCAAATATCTTCTTTGCTCGCTCACGAGCAAGGTCTTCCACGACATCGACGAATTCACAACCGCCATAGTAACGCTTGCCCGGATAACCCTCTGCGTACTTATTAGTCAAGACACTTCCTGCGGCCTCAAGCACGCCCGGACTAACGAAGTTCTCCGAGGCTATTAGTTCGAGCTTGTCCTCTTGTCTGCGCGTTTCCTTGCATATCGCATCATATATCTCCGGATCAAAATCTTTCAGTACCGACATAGTATTACCTCCTATATAATTATATAACTCAATTGCTTATTAAGACATTGAAGTGCTCTAACTCTTCGCCCTTACCCTTCTTCCCGAACTTCTTCTTTCCTATAGAACGGACAATACCGTTAAAGCCGCCCTTTAACCTAAGGGGCGCATGCGGAGAGCTGATAACTATACGCTTACCCCCTACCGTAAATATAGCCGACCTCTTGCCAAGTTTTTCAATAAAGTTTGCTCGAAGCTCAACACACTTGCCACTCTGCACGCTAGGAGCGTTCAGGTAGGCGGACTGCTCTATGACATTATTGCATCCGAGAGATGCAAGGTTCCGTGCCCGCTCATCGGCCTTTGAGACTTTAGGTGGAGAACCCTTTTTAGGTGAGCCGTTCATCGGTACGACGACCTTTACCTTACTTACAGAATTACCTTTAGACGAGACCGAGGGTATGGCTATATTCACACCCCTGCTACGACCATTGTCTACGAACCTGCCTTGAGGCTCAGCGGGGTTAACGAACCTATTACCTGGCGAGCCTATTCCCTTAGCAATGCCTATGCCATCATCGACATCAGCAACACCCTTCGGCAACCTCTCCTTTTGTGCCTTATCCTTCTCGATTCTCTGCTTATCGGCACTTCGCCTTCTTTCATCTACATTCCACTTAGACTTCGGTGCCGACGACGAATCCTTCTTTTGCTCCAAGCGCCTCTCTTTATTCTTCTTAAAGTCCTTTACAGCTCTTCTGACATCACCCAAGTGTCCTTTGTAATCGACATCGGCGTAACGCTTTAGATAACGCTTACCTGCCTTTGCCGCACCCTTTAGGTTTCCTTTGCTATACATCTTCATTATCGCAAAGTAGTCCTTGCCCATAATGGTCTTACCGACTCTAAAGTCAAAAGGGTCGTTACGGTTCATCTTAAGCTTCTTTGTATCCTTCTTGCTTATTAATATCGGGCCGCCGCCTATACCTCTGGCAGGGGTAATAAAGTTAAAGACTCCGATATTAAAGAATAAATTATCGCCTCTCTCGGCAAAATTCTTAGAGCCCTTGCCGCTCATAACGCCGTTTATTACAAGCACGCCCTTGCGTCCGCCGGCAACTTCGAAGTTGAAGTAACCGTTACGGTCGGTGACTATGGTATGCCACAGCCCCTCACCTCCGAACTCTACGTCCCAGTGATTTACTAATATCTGCAAACCTGATACAGGCATATTGTGTCCGTCGACGGCACGGCCGTGAAAGTTGTAAGCCGAGAGAATATGAGGCCGAGTTGGAGTGCCGTATGCATCTTCGTATATAGAGACCGAGCATGAGGAGATTAAGAAGAGGAATGAAATGAGGAGAGACACCTTAATGGTAAAAAAAGGCTTAAGTGAACTTAAATATCTCACAATTATTATCTCCTATGTTTTTTTTAAAAGAGAAAGGTCGGTGAAGTAAACCCTACTTATCCGATATTGCGCTAATCTTATCGAGCCTTCTTTGATGACGCCCGCCTTCGAACTCCGTATCGAGCCAGACGCGCACAATCTCAAAGGCCAAGTCCTTACCGGTAACACGCCCGCCTATGACGAGTACATTCGAGTCGTTATGCTCCCTCGACATACGCGCGGAGAATAGATCTCCCACGAGTGCCGCCCTGACGTTCCTGAATTTATTGGCAACCATGCTCATGCCGATGCCGGTGCCACATACGAGTATGCCGCGAGGTATCTCGCCGGAAGAGACCTTCTCGGAGAGGGCTATTCCAAAGTCCGGATAATCCACACTCTCGTCGCTATCGGCACCAAAGTCGACTACCTCCATGCCACGCTCGATAAGGAGGGCTTTTATATCGTCCTTTAATTCTCGCCCTGCGTGGTCGCTCGCTACGGCTATCTTCTTACCTGACATTGGAATTAATCCTTGAAGGCTCTAAATGCGAGTACGGCATTCGTACCGCCAAAGCCAAAAGAGTTTGACATGACAACATCGAGCTTGGCATCACGCGCCGTATTTGGCACGTAATCCAAATCGCAATCAGGATCTTTTGTGGTGTAATTTATGGTCGGCGCGATTACGCCGTTCTTTATAGAAAGAGCGCTGAATATAGCCTCTATTCCGCCTGCGGCTCCAAGGAGGTGCCCGGTCATGCTCTTCGTAGAACTAACGGCAAGTTTTTTGGCATGATCGCCAAAGACCTTCTTTATGGCCATCGTCTCGTAGAGATCATTATAATGCGTAGACGTACCGTGGGCGTTTATGTAATCGACATCTTCGGGGTTTAGGCCCGCATCATTCAGAGCCAAGCCAATACATCTGCCTGCCCCCTCACCGTCTACCGACGGGGTAGTCATGTGGTAAGCATCCGAGTTCATACCAAAGCCTATCACCTCGGCGTATATATTTGCGCCGCGCGCCTTGGCACTCTCTAAGGACTCAAGGGCTACGATCCCTGCCCCCTCGGCAACTACAAAACCGTCACGGTCTTTGTCGAATGGTCGGGATGCCGCAGTTGGGTCGTCATTGCGGGTTGACAGTGCCTTCATGGAATTAAAACCGGCCACGCACAGAGGCGTTACCACAGCCTCGGTTCCTCCGGCTATCATGAAGTCCGCATCACCGCGTCGTATTATATTAAATGCGTCGCCTATGGAGTGAGTGCCCGACGCGCATGCCGTAACGGCACAGCTATTTGGCCCCTTGGCTCCTATGTTAATGGAAATATGACCTGATGCCATATTTATAATGGTCATCGGTATGAAAAATGGTGTCACGCGCGCAGGGCCTTTTTCCTTCAATACAGCACTCCAGTGCTCTATTGCCGCCAAGCCACCCATACCCGCACCTACATATACGCCTGCCCTCGTCGCATTCTCTTCGGTTATCTTATATCCGGAATCCTCGAATGCCTTAACTCCGGCATAGAGCGCGTACTGGATAAAGGTATCCATCTTCTTTAGGTCTTTACGAGGTATTACATCGGAAGAGTCAAAGTCAGGGACTTCGCCGGCAATACGCACCGGAAAGTCGTCTATAGGAAAGCGTGTTATCTCGCGAATACCGCTCTTACCTGCAAGGGCGTTCTTCCACGATTCCTCCACGCTTGTTCCGATAGGAGATACCATTCCAAGGCCTGTTATTACTACTCTGCGCATAATATATATTCTTACGATTCTATGGATTTTTACGAATATTAAAGACTATAAACAAACTAAAGAGTCTCGCCGCATGCGGTGAGCAACCTCTCTAAGTAAGTCCGTTTAAGTACAGTCTACTTTGCTTTCTTGCCGATATAATCTACAGCGTCCTTGACGGTCTTTATCTTTTCGGCATCTTCGTCAGGAATCTCTATGGAGAACTCTTCCTCAAAGGCCATTACCATCTCAACTACATCCAAAGAATCGGCGCCCAAATCATCTATGAACGATGCCGCATCCTTAAGGTCGTCTTCGTTAACGCCAAGCTGATCTACTATTATCTTCTTAACCCTTGTATCCGTTGCCATATTTACTACCTCCTGTATGTACTTAGTTGGATTATTTTAATATTTTAAGTATAGCAATTTTTATAACACCTATAGATTGAGTTGTCAATTTTAAAGACACTCTACATATACATTCCGCCGTTTATACTAAGGACGTGCCCTGTAATATAACTCGACGCATCACTTGCTAAGAACAAAACTCCGTCCGATACGTCCTTGGATGTACCGAGCCTCTTGAGCGGTATCTGTGCGGTCAAGGCCTCCTGAGCCTTCTCGGGCATGGCCTGGGTCATGGCGGTATCTATGAAGCCCGGAGCTACAGCATTACACGTTACGCCACGTGAGGCAAACTCGCGCGCCGTCGTCTTGGTAAGGCCGATTAAACCGGCCTTACTTGCCGAATAATTGGCCTGACCGGCATTGCCCATCAGCCCTACGATGGATGCGATATTTATAATGCGTCCGTAGCGAGCCTTGCTCATAACCTTTACGGCAGCTCTCAGGCAGTTGAAAGACCCCTTCAAGTTAACCGACATTACGGCATCCCAATCGGCATCCTCCATACGAAGGAGCAATTTATCGCGTGTTATTCCTGCATTGTTGACGAGTATATCCAAGGCGCCAAGCTCTTCCGTTACCTGCTTAACCATGGCATCGACTTCACTTGAGTTACTTACGTCTACCTTAAGTGCTATAGCCTTTCTGCCAAGAGCCTTTACCTCAGCGGCGCACTCCTCGGCGGCCTCTAAGTTTATATCCACTACGGCCACGTCTGCGCCTTCCCTGGCAAACCTTAGAGCAATGTCTTTACCTATGCCCTGGCCTCCGCCGGTAATGAGTGCTACCTTATCTTTTAATACCATAACAAAACCCTCCGATTCATGGTTTCTCTAAGTTAAGCAAATGCCTCTTTAAGCTTATCTAAGTCTTCAGGAAGGCCGAAGTTCAGAGTCTCGATTGCTCTATCTATCCTCTTTACGAGCCCTGTCAAGACCTTACCAGTACCAACCTCTACGAGAGCCTCTACGCCCTCTTCCTTAAGGCACTCTATGACCTCCACCCACCTTACGGGGCTTGTGAGCTGACGCTTAAGAAGGCTTCGCACCTCACTCGAATCATCGGTAACCTTGGCCTCTACGTTACTTACGAGCGGTACATTAAAGCCACCCCAATTAACCTTAGATAATTCTTCAGAATCAAAGCCCTCGGCCGCCGCCGCCATAAGGGGCGAATGCGAGGCAACGCTTACAGGCAACTCTATGGCACGCTTGGCACCGGCCTCCTTTGCCAACTTAGATGCCCTCTCGACGGCAGAAATATGCCCTGATATTACGACCTGACCCGGGCTGTTTATATTTGCCGCTACGACCGGTTCACCGTCTTTGCTCGCTTCACTACATACCTCTGTGACCTTATCGGTATCGAGACCTATGATGGCCGCCATACGGCCCACCACATCGCCTGAAGCCGAATCCTGCATGAAACGCCCGCGAGCGTGTACGAGCCTTACGGCCACGGCATAATCCAATACACCTGCGGCGACCAAAGCCGTATACTCGCCGAGGCTGTGCCCTGCTACAAAGTCCGGCTTCAAGGCCGCGCCAAATTCAGCCTCCAGTACCCTTAGGGCCATAATGCTCGTCGCCAATAATGCTGGCTGGGTATTTTCAGTTGAGTTAAGATCTTCCACAGGCCCCGTAAAGCAAAGAGCCTTCAAGTCAAAGCCCAAGGCATCCGAGGCTTCATCCATGGTAGAGCGGGCAATATCAAACTCTTCGTATAGAGCCTTGCCCATAGCGAGGCTCTGAGAGCCCTGGCCTGGGAATATAAATGCTAATTTTTTCATATAGTTACCTTAAATACCTAATACTAAAAGTTACCACACCCGTGGCAAAGAGAAATCTTCGTAATCAAGAAACGCTAGAGGGTAGGAGCGAGGCGTACTTTCAGGTACGTCGAGCAACTAAGCCTCGAAGCGTGACGCAGGATACGGAGATTTATCGCGCCACACCTATATTTTTACTACCACCTGACGGCTACCGACCCCCAAGTAAGGCCACCGCCGAACGCCACCATTATGACTATGTCGCCGTCCTTTATGCGCCCTTCTCTAAAGGCCTCATCGAGGGCTATGGGGATGGATGCCGCAGAGGTATTACCGTACTTCGATATATTAACGAATATCTTACCGTCGGGCAGGTCGAGCCTGTCCTTCATTGCTTTAATTATTCTGGTATTGGCCTGATGCGGAACCAGTAGCGTTATATCCTCGGCCTTTAGGCCATTTGAGTCGAGAGCTTCCATGATAGCGCCATTCATACTCCTTACCGCTATCTTAAATATCTCATTACCACGCATCTTGAGTGTCGAAGGCTCTCTCAGTTTAGAGCCATTATCGTCAGCCTTGGCTTCATCTTTAACGGAAAATGGGTGTTCTTTTATATCCATAGGGGCATATAGAAGTTCACCGTGACGTCCGTCTGAGTGCATATGTGTAGACAATATGCCGTTACCGTTGCTCTCTGCCTTCAATACGGCGGCTCCTGCGCCGTCACCGAATAGTACGCATGTGGAGCGGTCCGTCCAATCCACTACGCGCGAGAATAGGTCAACCCCTATCACAAGCACGTTCTTTGCGTCTTCAAGGCGGATATACTTGTCTGCTACGTCCAGGGCATACAAAAACCCGGAACAAGCGGCAGAGACGTCAAGAGCCGGTATGCCGGACCTTAGTCCAAGGCGCGACTGCACCATAGATGATGTAGATGGGAATGCCATATCAGGCGTTACCGTGCCTGTTACGACCAAATCAATATCTTCAGGGGCAAGCCCGGATGCCTTAATGGCCTCGTCGGCGGCCTTAGAAGCAACGTCAACGGCACTCTCGGATGTAGCGATACACCTCGTAGATATACCGGTTCTGGAAGATATCCACTCATCTGTGGTATCTACCACAGCTTCGAGGTCTTTATTGGATACCACCTTCTTTGGCAGGCAAGAGCCCGTGCCTATTATCCTTGAACGAATATCAGACACTTCGTCTCTCTCCCATATCTTCAACTATATCTATATTGGAGTTCCTCTCAAGCTCTTCGACAAGGTGTGCATTTACCTTACCCTCTATGAACTCTGAGGCTCTAAGTATTGAATTCTTAATGGCTTTTGATGAAGAAGAGCCGTGGCTTATCATGCAGTTACCGTCGATACCCAAGAGAGGCGCACCGCCGTACTCAGCGTAATCGAACTTCTTCTTAAATCTCTTAAATGCTCCTTTGGCGAGCAGTGCGCCAAACTTTGATATAGCCCCTGCCATGAGCTCTTCCTTTAGCATATTGGACATAGCCGAGACTAAGCCTTCGCTCAGCTTAAGGACAACATTACCTACAAAGCCGTCGGTAACGACTACGTCAACGTCACCGCTGTATATGTCCTTACCCTCAATGTAGCCTATGTAGTTAAGATCGGTCTTCTTTATTAAGTCGTGAGTCATACGGGTAAGCTCGTTGCCTTTGCTCGCCTCTGCCCCATTTGAGAGAAGCCCCACCCTTGGCCTTGCTTTATTCAAGACGTACTTTGCGTACACGTCTCCCATTATGGCGAAGTGAGCCATATGTATGGGTTTACAATCGACATTACTGCCGACATCGAGCACTACGGCAGGCTTCTTGACCGTCGGCACATTTACGGCAATCGCCGGACGCTCGACACCGCCAAGCCTCTTTAAGAGCAGGACTGCGGCGGCCATGGCCGCTCCGCTATTACCGGCACTTACGACGGCACTTGCTTCATTCTTCTTAACGGCCTCAAAGCAAAGCCTGAGAGAAGAGTTACGCTTCCCCCTTATGGCCTTAACCGGACTCTCGTCCATTTCGACCACCTCGGAGGCGTGCTTAATTGTAATTGGCAGAGACGATGAAGAAAGATCTACGTCGAACTTCGACAGCTCCTCTTTAATAGAGGTTTCATCGCCGACAAGGAGTACAGCTATACCCTCACGCGCCGCAGAAACTGCGCCGGGGACTACCACCGATGGACCAAAATCGCCACCCATGGCATCGACTGCTATTCTTACGTTATTTTTCATAAGTTTATATCGACCACTACGATGTCAGGGTCGAGAAGACCGAGCTATATATCCTCGTCCTGCGCTATAACTTCCTTGCCTTTGTACATGCCGCACTTCAAACATACGCAATGCGGACGCTTGACCTCATCGCATTCCGGGCATATAGATGACGGCGGAGGAGTCAATGCGTCGTGGCTCCTGCGTTTATTTCTTCTGGTAACACTGTGGCGTTTCTTTGGATGTGCCATTAGACCTAACCTTTCTGTTTTGCTATTATTTTACCTTAAAACCCTTTAACTTTGCAAACCTTCTGTCAATATCTTCATGGGGCTCGCACTTGCACGCCCCGTCATTCAGATTACTGCCACAGATAGAACAAAGCCCCTTACAGCCCTCAGTGCATATCGGCTTATAGGGAAGCTCCAATAATATCTGCTCGGCGACAACTTCATGGGTATCGAGCTCTTCGCCGGTAAGGTAGGTGATATCCATATCGCCTTTACGCAACTGTGTCTCGCCGCCGTCGCCCTTTGCCGCTCCCTTTACAAAGCGACTCGATATATCGCACTCGACCGCTACTTCAAAGGACTTGAGGCATCTCGAACACTCGGCCTTTACAGTTGCCCTTATAGAGCCTGAGACATCTATCAGGGATTCAAAGCGCCTTACCGTCAAAGCCCCTTTAACGGATTCTTCAATACTAAAGGGTGAGCCCTTGAGCGAGGGTTCGAATAACGCAGCCTCCTCATCGACCTCTACCTCTAAGCCTTCATCTGTAATGTCTTCAATTAAGATCTTCATAAAATCGCTGACCACCGGCCCTAAGTAAAACCTTAAAAACCCTTCAAACTCTCACGGTACCGATAGATATCCAGTCAATTACAGCCAAGCCATATGAATAGACCTTAATATAACCGTAAACAGTTAATTATACAGGAGGTAAATACGGGTTGTCAATAGATTTTACTTGACTGAAGCGACTTTAATTGATAACTTCTTATATTCAATGCGGTGCTTATGCGCCACTCACTGGGGGATCGTCTAACGGCAGGACGGCAGTCTCTGACACTGTCTATTCAGGTTCGAATCCTGGTCCCCCAGCCAAATAAGCCTGTAACCCTCTGCTTTCACTCAACAACCTACCACTCAATATAAAAAACGGAGTCGACCAACAGGCCTCCTCCGTAATTGTTTTAGCTCCGACTCTATCTACTCTCTAAAGCTAACTACATATAAATTTTATTCACACTACCATCGTAACTGCCGCCGCTTCCTATATATCTAAACCCCCAAAAGGTCTCTTATCGTGGTAACGAGCTTGAGCGTATTTATTGGTTTCGTCAGATGCCCCACGGCACCAAGCTCTCTGCCCTTTGCAATGTCGTCCTCGTGACCTTCGGTCGTAAGCATAACCACCGGTATGCCCTTAAGAGAATCTTTCTTCTTTACCTCTGTGAGCAACGTAAAGCCGTCCATCACCGGCATGTTGATATCCGATAATATGAGATCAAACCCTGCATCCTTATCGGTAAGTTTCTTAAGTGCATCTACGCCGTCGGTTGCCATCTCTACGTTAAGCCCCCTGAGCCTCCTCAGCGAAAAGCCTATGAATTGTCTCATCGTCGGCGAATCCTCTACAACCAATACCTTCTTGTCGTCCATGTCGAGTACACCTTTCTTCTTACATTAACCCTGCGGATATTAAAATAATACTTAGTTTTGAGCGTATAAACCTCGTAGCATCGTCTCCGAGATCTTATCGAGCGATACAATCTTATCTGCCGCGCCAAGCTTTATGGCCTCCTTTGGCATACCGAAGACAACACAGTTTTCTTCGTCTTGCGCCAAGGTGCGTGCTCCGGCCTCCTTCATCTCCAATAAGCCCTTTGCACCGTCTGCCCCCATACCGGTCATTATAATTCCCGTTGCATTTCGTCCTGCGTACTCGGCAACGGAATTAAATAATACATCTACTGACGGCCTTTGATGAAATACACGTTCGCCTTTATCGAGACGCACATAGTATCGCGCACCGTCTCGCCTGAGTTGCATGTGGTAATCCCCCGGTGCTATGAGAGCCACGCCCGGAATAACGCCGTCTCCGTCTTGAGCTTCCTTTACATTTACGTCGCATATACCGTCGAGCCTCTCGGCAAATGCACGCGTGAACTTCTCAGGCATATGTTGAACGAGCACTATGCCGGGTGCCGTGCGAGGAAGCCTCTACTCCTCTGTGAACTTGCTCTTTCTCATGGTAAAATCTCTCTTCCCGGGTTGATCGATTTCATCAGTAAACTAACATTATGAGTGGACCGGTTTTTGGTGAGAAGGTCACAACAACACTTACGATTACCAAAAACACAAAGAGCGCTAAAAACTTTCCTTTCAGTGTCTTCATAGTCTACGCATATCCCTCTCACTTTTTTTGCGTCTGAACTACTACTAAAGTGTCTCTGCCAACAATCTACTCTTCTAAAACTCTATTGCTATCTGGGCCGTCGCTGACTTCCTCTTATCATCTGTTGCGTTGTCGTACTCTCCTTCAAGGTACTCAACGGCAAGAGATACGTTATCAAAGAGCGCGTAAGAAGCGGCTATGCCGTATTGTTTTTCAGGTAAGTCAAAGAGGTCGTCATTGCCCTCATACCTAACGGCAAGCTCTAATGTTTCGCTTGCCGCATATGCAAGCTCTACATTGAATGCCTCAGGCTCATCGCCCGTACCGTCAAGGTCTCCGTCATAGTCGGCGGCATCGAAGTTGTCGGTAGCACCCAAGTACTCA
>DAOVKH010000050.1 GCA_030631875.1 Deltaproteobacteria bacterium
CGTGCTTGACCTTCAGTTCGTCTTCAAGTGTGCGTATTTCTTTCTCTGTCTTTTCGTATTCTTTCTGTACGGTACCCATGCCTCGGCTTGGTTTTTTTGCGCCGTCGTCGGAGTCATCGGAAGAGCTTTGCTTTGTGGTAGTTGACGGCTTTTTAAGAGACGCCTCTTCTTCCCAGCCTATCGTATCTAAGAATTCATCGTAGGTCCCTGTGAAGAGCTCGGCCGTGCCTTTATGGAAGATGACGAGTTTGTTGGCGAGCACTCGTAGTATCTCTTCGTTATGCGTTACTATTACGACACCACCTTTGAACTTAGATACCTCCTCTGTGAGTATCTCTATTGAGTCCATGTCGAGGTGGTTCGAAGGCTCATCAAGTAAGAGTAGGTTTGCTGAATTGGCCAAGACCTTACCGAGCAGTACTCGGCTCTGTTCGCCTCCGGAGAGGACGGATATTTTTTTATTGGCACGGTCGCCGGGGAAGAGCATAGCTCCGCATATCCTGCGGCTCTGCGTGGTGCTGAGCTCGGCATTGGCCTGAGCAATCTCTTCGGCGACGGTCTGGTTTGGGTCTAAGTCTTTTCTATTTGTCTGCTGATAGTAGCCGAGGCTCGTTTGAGGGTGGAGTGTAATCGTCCCTGAGTTTGGCTCTAACGCTCCGGAGAGAATATTCAGGAGCGTTGTCTTACCCTTGCCGTTCTTGCCGATTACGGCCAGACGGTCTCCGGGCTTTATGTCAAAGTCGAGTTTGCTGAAGAGGTCGACCATCTTATCATCAGAGTCTTCCTTGTATGCGAAGGCTAAGCCGCGCGCCTCCATTAGAACCTTCGCTGGTGTGGCCTTATAGTTAAAGCAAAAGCCAAGGGAACTTTCGGCTCTGAGCGGGCCGCCGAGTATCTTTAGTTTTTCTATCTGCTTCATCTTTGATTTGGCTTGAGTTGCCTTACTGGCCTTCGCGCCGAAGCGGTCTACGAACTTCTGAAGTTCCTTTATCTTGCCTTCCTGATTAAGGCGTGTCTTTTCATGTAGCTCTTCGGACTCGGAGAGCTGTGTGTAATACTTATGTGTCGAGCCCTTTATCTTTATGAGCTCTCCTCTGTGTATGCCCATGGTGTGGGTCGTTACCGAGTCCATGAAGTCGCGGTCATGGGTTACGATTATCACCTCGCCACGGAAGCTCTTCAGAAACCCTCTTAACCAACGCATACTTAATATATCCAAGTAGTTTGTCGGCTCATCGAGGAGCAAGAGATCCGGGTTTTGAAGTAGCGTCTTTGTTAGGTTTATGCGAAGCTGAAAGCCGCCGGAGAATTCCGCAGGCGCACGCTCTAAGTCCTCTTGTGTAAAACCTAAGCCAAAGAGAATCTTCTCGGCCTTGTAGTCGTCGTAGCGTTCTTCCTCGCTGAGGACTTGCGTGCATTCTTTAAGGAGTGTCGGCTTTGTGAAGTGGAGGTGTTGCTCCAAGTAGCCGAGTTTGTAGCCCTTGGGCGTGGTGAAGCTTCCGGAGTCGTGGCTGATCTTACCCATTAGTATCTTAAGAAGGGTGGATTTGCCCGAACCATTACGCCCGACGAGACCGATTATTTCGCCTCGCGCGATGGAGAATGACAGCCCCTCGAATAGTGGAGTGTCTTCATATGACTTTGTCAGTGCGAATACCTGTAGCATAACTATAAAGTATATCACATATGGAGTTTTTGTGCCCTTAAAAAAATAACAGGAAGGATATGCGGGTGTAATAGGCTATTATAGGTGACCATTAATTATTGTAGGCAGGTGGGGCAGATGGGGAGAGGTGAAAATTATTCAATACAGGTATTTTTCGTGGAGCTGATACTCCTGCCGTCGAATATAGTGAAGGTTCTGCTAAATGTATTATTGACGACAAAGCCTCTGCACTTAGGCGTTAAGGAACACGCTATGATCGTCGTTTCGCCTCCAAGGCTGCGTCCCTCTGTGTCGCCACCGAGGCTACGTCCTTCGGTTGCTCCCGCGATGTTGCGGCCTTCGGTATCACCGCCAATACTACGTCCTTCCGTGTCTCCGCCAAGAGTGCGCCCCTTTGTGTCACCACCGATACTACGTCCTTCGGTTGCGCCTCCGATGTTGCGTCCTTCTGTATCACCGCCAATACTACGACCTTCTGTTGCGCCTGCGATGTTGCGCCCTTCTGTATCACCGCCAAGACTGCGACCTTCTGTTGCGCCTGCGACCATACGCCCTTCTGTGTCGCCACCAATGGTGCGCCCTTCGGTTGCACCTGCGACAATACGTCCCTCTGTATCACCGCCAAGGGTGCGCCCTTCGGTAGCGCCTGCGATATTACGGGCACCGCAGGGGCAGTAGTATACGGAACCACCGATTATCAGAAGCGGTTGGGCGTTGTATTTAAGGTAGAGCCTCTTAAGCGTAGCAGGCTTCGTATCGGTAGATACGACCCTGCACCTTTCGTTGGCCTCTGCCTGTGGTTGACCCGCCACAAGCAAGAGGAAGGCCAACGACAAGACTATAATGAATGGTTTTTTTCTCATAATTTAATTAAAAGGGTACGTCCGAGAGCCATAGAACCCAGCCCGTATGTTTGAGGGTGCCGAGCTTTACCCACTCGTATACCACGCTAACCCTGCCGCCGGAGGCCTCGTCTATATAACGTTTTGGTATCTCTATGAGGTAGGATCTGCTGCCGGGTCCTGTGGAAGACGGTTGCATCTTAGAGAAGTTCAAGTAGCCGTAGAGAGGCTTTTTCTTCCCCGCAACGGTGACCCTGACCTTCACGCAAGAGCCCGTCGGCGAGCATAAGTCAAAGCTCTCGGACTTGGGAGGATAAAAATCCAACCATGTGAGCTTACCACTGAAAGGAGTGTTAAAGGTCTCGCCGTACTTTAAGACAAATGAGCCGTCTTCGGCGGCTATTGTCACGCCCTTGGTACTTATCATCCCCTGCGGCACGTCTCTGTACTGTATCGGCGGCGGCGGTGTCACTGCCACGCATCCATAAGAGATAAGAATTATGGCTACGAGCAAGATCGCTCTTCTGAGGTCCTTTGTCTTTAAGTGCGCCAATACGGGTCTCATTGTATATATCTCCGTTTTTTCAGTAGAGCTATCTCTTCATCTCGGTCGTCTGTGCCTTACTATAATGAAGGACTTTTTCTTATAACTCAATTAAAAAGGTACATCCGAGAGCCAGAGAACCCAGCCCGTCTGTTTGTTGTTATTGGTACTCTGTGATGGTGCCGATTGAACTGCCAGAGCACCTAAGAAACTCATCTTCCTGCTTCTGCTTGTCGAAGCAGGAGTGCGCATAGAGGCACTTACCCACTCGTATACGACACTTACTCTGCCGCCGGAGGCCTCGTCTATATAACGCTCCGGTATCTCGATGAGGTAGGATCTGCTACCAGGACCGGTGGCCGTAGGGTGCATCTTAGAGAAGTTCAGATATCCGTAGAGGGGTTTTTTCTTCCCGGGAACGGTGACCTTGACCTTGGCGCAAGAACCCATAGGCGAACATAACTTAAAGCTATCGGACTTGGGAGGGGAATTATTCCACCAGATGAGGTTACTGCTCACAGGGGGTGTGAAGGGCTCGCCGTACTTCAAGACAAATGAGCCGTCTACAGCCGCTATCTTTACGCCCTTGGTATTTATCATCCCCTGCGGCACGTCCCTGTATTGTATAACAGGCGGTGTGTATGCCACACATCCGTATGATATGAGGACTATGGCTACGAACGATATGACGACCTTAATATTCATTGCCTTTAGTTTCGCGACTTTAATCTTCATTTGGTCTCTCTCTTTCTATTGAGTGGAGTTTTCTTATATTTATTGTAATAGATAATAGGGTGTATATTATTACTTCGTACCGTTAATGTCAATGGGTTAGAGGGGTAATTTTTTAGTAAATCGCAAGAGGTATTGACATTCTACGTGAGGTAGAATATAATTTAAGTGTGAATAAGTATGTGACAAAGACCTTCAGATCCGGCAGTAAGGGTCTCGATAAGGTGCTTGGCCCCTTGGAGCATGAGGTGATGAATGTCCTTTGGGCAAAGGGCGTGATTACCGGCAAAGAGGTTATGGAGGAGATAAGCCGCACGCGTAAGATTGCCATCACCACGGTCTTGACGATACTCAAGAGGCTCACAGCCAAGGGGCTCGTAACGAAGGCCAAGGGCGAGAGCTTTTACGTCTTTAAGCCCGTATATACGAAGGACGAATTCGCAGGAATGGTCTCCGAGGAGGTCTTAAAGGGGGTCATAGACCTTTGGAGCGGCTCGACGATCGCATCGTTCGTGGATATATTGGCAGATAAAGACCCGACCGAGCTCGACAGGCTATCTAAGCTCGTCTCCATGAAGAAGCAGGAACTCCGGAAACTTAAAGAGACCGAGGAAGAGTAAGATGACATTAACCGTAATCATAATCGTAGCGCTCTTCGCCGGAGGCATAATCTGGATAGCGATGAACATGGCGCACCTCATAGGCTTTACGGCCAAACTCCTTGATTGGTGTCAGGGGTTGCTTGAGAGTTGCCTCTCCATTATACCCGTAATCAAGGCGGGAGTTATATGGGTGGTCATAATAACTATTGCCACGCGCCTTATCTATGCGGCCTTTATGGCTCTTTGGAGGCTTCATAAGAGTAGTAAGGCGATTAAGAGGCTTCCCGTTTCATATAGAGACGGTATACGCCTTATTAATGACGACACCCTCAATACGGCATTCACGCACGGCCTTATATTCCCCAAGATATACGTCTCGACGGGGCTCATAAAGAGGCTTTCGAGGGAGGAGGTACACGCCGTCATCCTCCACGAGCTTCACCATAGAGACGTAAGAGACCCGCTTCGTTTCTTTTTATTGGCGATATTAAAGGATGCCTTCTTCTATCTGCCAGTAGGCTCTTACATTAAGGCAAAGATAATGCACTTAAGAGAGCGCGCGGCAGATGACCGAGCCATCTCTTTGACGGACGACCCGTACGTCCTTGCTTCAGCGCTCTTAAAGGTCGCTGATTACAGAGGGGCGGCGGTCGGAATAAAAGGCAATGACAACAACGGCTCTATAGAAGGGCGCATACGCAGGCTCATCGGCGAGGAGGAGGCCGTCCTTAAAGCCCCTTCGATGAGAACTCTAATTGTAAGTCTCCTAATTACCGCTATACTCTTAATAGGTGCAGTACTTCCTATATCAACGGCTACGGCCGATTCGGTTAAGTGTGATATGTCGCATTGTACAAAGCATGAAAGGCCAAACCACAGAGAGGTAATGCCCGAAGGAGCTATGAGTGAAAAGTGCATGGCTCATTGTGATATGAAACACTAAGGTTTGCCGATGGAACGGCGGTAAAATTTTTTATTGCAGTATACTACACAGTGTAGAAAAGAAGGCGTAATGTGAATACCTTGGCTGAGGTTAGAGATTGTGGTCGTCTTAGAGTAGTAAGCCTGTTGTGGGTATTTGCACTACTCATTGCGCTATCAATATTTAGTGCGGGCAGTACTTTTGCTGAAATGAATGCAATGAACCACGACGGCCATCTTACGGAAGATACGAAAGATACCACTACCGCAAAGACAGTCGACGGCCAAGACCTTAGCAAACCTACTTCAGGTAGTGACGGTCAAGAGAGCGATGGCTCGGCCTTTTTGATCTCAGAGGTCAAAGCTACCTCTGCCGTCGATAGTGCTACCCTCGGTGAGCTAATTGAGCTTGGCACGGAGGCGAACCCCCGCTTAAAGGCTCTTTACCTTAATTGGCAGGTGGTAGCCGAACGTCACGCCCAAGCTACGGCCCTTGACGATCCTCTATTTACATACACCCGTCCGATAGAGGAGGTAGAGACGAGGCTCGGCCCGCAGGAGAATATATTCATGGTTAGCCAAAGGCTCCCCTTCCCCGGTAAGCGTTCCTTAAGGGGCGACATAGTAACGAAGGATATAGAGATAGCAAAGGTAATCTATGAAAAGGCCAGAAGAGACTTAAGGGCAAAGATAAAGGTAGCCTTCTATAATCTCTACTACATAGATAATGCCATCAGGCTTACCAATGAAAACAAGGCCGTCTTAGATTACTTTAGAGACGTTAGCCGTGCCAATTATGGAATAAACGTATCGGGCTTAGACGAACTCGTCAGGGCGCAGACACTTCAGGCAAAGGCCTCGCGTGATATTATTATCTTAAATGATATGCGAGACAGCGCACTTGCCGTTTTAAATACACTCCTTGATCGCGAGCCGACCTACAATATTGATACCTCCCTTGAAGAGTCTTCCATTGAAGCCGTGAAGCATACAGTAATCGAGCTTTATTCTTTGGCAAGGCTCAACTACGAAGGCCTTAAGATAGCCGGCCTTAAGGTGGAGAAGGGTGGTCTTAAGCGTCAACTCTCAGAGTATGCCTACCGTCCTGACTTTCGTGTGGCCTTGAATTATTCCGTTATAGGAGAGCCTCCCGTGGCTTCTATTGACAATGCCGGGCGCGATGCAATGAGCCTGAGTGTCGGCGTAAACATTCCACTGTGGTCAAAGAAGAATAGAAGCAAGGTGGCGGAGGCGACTCTTATGCGTGAAAGAAGTATTGTTGAAGCTCGCGGCGAGCTTATAGAGCTGTTGAACGACATAAAGAGAGTTTACTTTGAGATGACGAGTGCCCGGGCACTCGTCAAACTCTACGGAGAGTCGCTCGTGCCTGAGGCCAAGGCGTCTCTTGACTTTGCCGAGGCACGCTACAGGAGCGGCGAAGAACGTCTCGGACCTTTACTCGAAACCCAGAGCATGTGGCTCAATTTTCGCCTCATCTACTATAGGGCGGTAGCGGATTACCTAAAGGCCGTAAGCGAACTCGAAAGGCTTACTGGAAGCAAACTAATTACCGTGGAGGAATCTTAGGCGATGAATAAAAACATATCCATAGCGGCAGCGGTCATGCTTGGAATCTTGATAGGCGTAGCCGGGCCTTACTTTCTTTCAGAGAAGTCTTCTATTGAAGCTCCGGTTGAAGGTGCTCTTGAAGCAACGTCTTCTCCAAACGAAAGGAAGGTTAAGTATTGGCAGGCTCCGATGGATCCTACTTACATACGTTTTGAGCCCGGGCAATCTCCCATGGGGATGGATCTCATATCAATATATGAAGTGGATGACGCAGATGCTACTGATAAAGAGGCAGGCACCGTTAAGATAGATCCAATAACCGTTCAGACGATAGGCGTAAGGACACACGCCGTAGAGCGCATGGAGCTTGAGCGCGAGTTGAGAACCATAGGGCGTGTGGACTATGATGAAACGCGCGTCCATAATGTTCATACAAAGGTCGAGGGGTGGATAGAAAAACTCTATATAGATACCACCGGACAAGAGGTAAAGAAGAACGACTACCTACTTGAGATATACAGCCCGACGCTCGTCAGCGCACAGGAAGAATACCTCCTGAGCTTGAAGCATAAAGGGAAGATAAACGAGGTAGGGCGCGAGTCCATAAGTGATTTAAGTCGCCGTCGCCTTGAGCTTTGGGATGTGCCCGCCCATCAGATAGAGGAGCTTGAGACCCAAGGTATTGTTAAGAGAACTCTCCACATACACTCTCCGGCGACGGGCATTATAATAGACAAGCCCGTTACTGAAGGGATGTATACGAAGCCCGGAACGCGCCTCTATACGATAGCCGATATATCAAAGGTCTGGGTCTATGTAGATATATACGAGTATGAATTGCCGTGGATAAAGAAGGGGCAGCTCGCAGAGATGACCCTTGCGTCGTATCCGGGAAAGATCTTCAAAGGTGAGATTACCTTTATATATCCCTTCATGGAATCCAAGACGCGCACAAATAAAGTACGCCTTGAGTTTGATAATACGAGAGGTGAGCTTAAGCCCGATATGTACGCAAACGTAACGCTTAAGTCCGTCATAAGCAAAGACGCGATAGCCGTACCCACCGAGGCGGTAATAAAGTCCGGCGGTAGAAATATCGTAATCATAAGTAAAGGCGGCGGCACATTCGCGCCGCGCGCCGTAACGGTCGGTGCCGAGGGCAGGGCCCCTACAGGCAGTGGCCTCACAGGCAGTGCTCATGCAGACGGTAATTACTACGAAATCATAGAGGGGCTGAGCGAGGGCGAGATCGTCGTAACCTCGGCGCACTTCCTCATAGACTCCGAGTCGAGGCTCAAGGAGGCTATAGGAAAGATGCTTGAGGCAAAGTCGAGTGAGCGTAAAGACACTACCTCGTTAGAGACGATGGAGCATTCCGTCGTGGACAGTATGGATGATATGTCGGGCATGAACAACGACATGGACGAGATGGATCACTCCGCCATGGGGCACTGAATCCGTTAGGGACGCACTCATATGCTTAAGGGTATAATAGAGCTATCTATAAGAAACCGCTTCCTCGTAATCTTAGCTACGATATTCATCGTAGTGTGGGGTATCGTCGTATTAAAGGATACACCCTTGGATGCCATACCGGACTTGTCCGACGTGCAGGTGATAATTTATACCGAGTACGCAGGCCAGGCTCCGCAGGTCGTAGAGGATCAGATTACATACCCGCTAACAACGGCGATGCTCTCGGTGCCATTCGCAAAGGTCGTCCGTGGTTACTCCTTCTTTGGCACTTCGTTCGTATACATTATATTTGAAGACGATACGGATATGTACTGGGCAAGGAGCCGTGTCCTTGAGTACCTGAACTTCGTTTCGGGTAGGTTGCCCGATGGTGTAAACCCGACGCTTGGCCCCGACGCCACGGGTGTTGGCTGGGTATTCGAGTACGCATTGGTCGATAAGACAGGAACTCACGACCTCTCGGATCTGAGGAGCATTCAAGACTGGTTCCTGCGCTATGAGTTGCAGACCGTAAAGGGGGTCTCCGAGGTCGCAAGCATCGGGGGCTTTGTTAAGCAGTATCAGGTCGAGGTCGATCCTAATAAATTACTGGCATATAATATTCCGCTCGGTAAGGTCAAGCACGCCATCAAGAGGAGCAATAACGACGTTGGAGGTCGTCTCCTTGAGATGGCCGAGACCGAGTTCATGGTGCGCGGCCTTGGCTACATAAAGAGCATAGAAGATATAGAAGATATATCGCTTGGCATCAGTCAGCGCGGTACGCCGATAACTATTAAGGATGTAGCCCACGTTCACTTAGGGCCTGAGTTAAGGCGCGGCATCGCCGAGCTCGACGGCATAGGCGAGGTCGCCGGAGGTATCGTCATAATGCGCTACGGCGAGAATGCCCTGGAGGTGATAGAGAACGTAAAGGCAAAGCTCGAGACCTTAAAGCAGGGTCTGCCCGAAGGTGTAGAGATTGTTACCACATACGACCGTTCGGGTCTTATCCACCGTGCCATAGATACACTCACCGAAAAGTTGATCGAAGAGAGCATTGTCGTTGCCCTAATATGTATCTTATTCCTTCTTCACTTTAGGAGTGCGCTCGTTGCCATTCTTACACTTCCAGTCGGCATA
>DAOVKH010000128.1 GCA_030631875.1 Deltaproteobacteria bacterium
GGAAGATAACAAATCGCTCTTGCCCTCAGGTATCGTCGGCGTAGAAGGGGTCTTCAAGGCAGGCGAGGTTGTTCATTGCCACGCCTTAGCTGACGATAAGACGAATAAAGAATTCGCGCGTGGGGTCGTCGAGTACAGCTCCGTTGAAATCGAAAAAATTATGGGCAAGAAAAGCTCTGAGATAGAAGAGATACTCGGCTATAAGGTCTTCGATGAGGTTATTCAACGCGACGACCTCGTCGTACTATAATAGGAGATTAAGTTATGAGTCTGCAAAGAGATATGGAAGAGATTGGCCTCAAAGCCCGCACGGCGGCGCGTAAGGTAGCGCGCCTTGGTACGGGCAAGAAGAATGACGCCCTTATAAAGATGGCGGAGCTGTTGATAGCAAAGGCCGATTACCTTAAGGCAGAAAACGCAAAGGATCTTGACGTTGCAAAGGATAACGGCATAAGCTCTGCAATGCTCAATCGTCTGACTCTAAGTGATAAGGTAATCAACGGTATGGCTGAAGGCTTACGAGAGGTCGCCGCTTTGCCCGACCCCGTTGGCGAAGTTACGGGCATAAAGAAACGCCCCAACGGCCTGCAGGTCGGGCGCATGCGCATACCGCTCGGTGTGATAGGAATAATATACGAGTCTCGTCCCAATGTAACGGCAGATGCCGCAGGGCTTTGCTTGAAGTCGGGTAATGCCGTAATCTTGCGCGGCGGGAGCGAGGCGATACACTCAAACCTCGCCGTGGCCTCTGTATTGAATGAAGCGGCAAAGGCCGTTGGTATTCCCGAAGGTGCGATACAGGTCGTCTCCACGACCGAGCGTGGTGCGATAGAAGAACTCCTCAAGCTCGAAGAGTCTATAGATGTCATCATCCCCCGTGGCGGCGAGGGGCTGATACGCTTTGTCGTCGAAAAGTCGAAGATACCTGTCATAAAACACTACAAGGGTGTTTGCCATGTATACATCGACGGGGCAGCAGATGAAGATAAGGCCGTAGCCATTGCCGTAAACGCAAAGGTTCAGCGCCCAGGAGTATGCAACTCAATGGAGACACTCCTGGTAGATAAGGCCATCGCCGGGAGCTTCCTCCCTAAGGTCTACGAGAAATATAAAGAGGCCGGCGTAGAGGTGCGCGGTTGCGTTGAAACTAAAAAAATACTCTCTGACATAGAAGACGCAGTTGAAACCGACTGGGGCGAAGAGTTCCTTGAACTGATACTCGCCGTTAAGGTCGTCGATGGCATGGAAGAGGCCATAGCACACATTGAAAAGTACGGGTCTTTACATACGGAATCCATCATCACCGAAGACTACACCCAAGCCAAGCACTTTGTCGAAGGCGTGAATTCTTCGACGGTGATGGTCAACGCATCGACTCGCTTTAGTGACGGCTTTGAATTAGGCCTCGGCGCGGAGATTGGGATATCTACTACCAAATTGCACGCATTCGGGCCTATGGGGCTTGAATCACTAACTACCGAAAAATTCATTGTCTATGGTGAAGGGCAAATTCGCGAGTAGCGGCTTTGGGAGAGGCGCAACTGCTTTGTTCTGCTTCGAGCTCAGTCGTTCGACGCACATAAAAGTGCGACTCACTCCTAATCTCTCGCACGCCTCGCATTTGCACCTCTCTCTTTGCCGCTTAAATTTAGAAAAGAGTGACATTCAACCGTTCGCTCTGAGCCAGTCGAAGGGGCTTACGAACGACTGAACGCAGAAGAACTTTTCTCTTTGCCGCAGGTGGTGATGAGTTGAACCGTAAGGAGCTAACCATGAAGCCTAAGTCGAATGATCTTTACAGACGCATCCTTATTACCATCGGCCTCATAATCCTATGGAGGCTCTTTGTCTTTATTCCTGCCCCAGGCATAGACTCTGGGGTCGTTAAAGAATTCTTTCCTTCTAATGGTGATTTTAAAGGCATATCAATATTAGCCCTCGGTATAATGCCTTACGTAAGTGCCTACGTGCTTGTGGAGCTGTTCTCTCTCTTCTTACCGCCACTAAAATCTTGGAGGAAAGAAGGCTCTTTTGGAAGGCGAAAGCTCCTTAAGACGGCACTTGTGGTGACCGTCTTTTTATCTATAGTGCATGGCTACATACAAAGCTATATGGTGATTAGAGGATTTAATATGGTGGCTGATGGAGAAGCAGTTAATCTTCCGAGCACTTGGTCTCATTTACAGACGGCCTTGCCTCTTACAGTCGCGGTCTTCTTTACGCTGTGGATAGCTCATATGATAACCAAGAAGGGAGTCGGACACGGTATAAGCGTAATATTCTTTGGCGGCTATGCCGTAAGTTTTCTTCCCAGATTATATAAAGGTATGATGGAGGCTACCCAAAGTGTTCTTCGTTTCGAGCAGTTTACCTTTGAAGATGCAGGGAGGGTTGTATTGATCCTTCTCGTGCTATTCGTATTTATAGCTATCATAGTTGTCTTTGAAAGAAGTGTTAAGAAGATACCGGTTGAGTTTGACGATGGAACAAAGGCTCATATACCGATAAAACTCACAACGGCCGGCACGGTGCCCATAGGCTTCGGAAGAGAGGCCTTGCTCTTACCCATATTGCTCCTTGCCGGAGTGATACCGTCGTGGGTACAGCAACAGATATTTTTCTCTGATAGCACGTTCTACTATCCTATTAACCTCATAGCCCTTGTGTTCTTGTATTACTTTTTCACATTCCTATTCTATAGTCCTGAGAGGATGATAGAGCTGCTTAAGAGCAAGAACTCTTCGATTGTAGTACCTGAAGGAGAAGATCCGAGTGACCTTATTAAGAGAAGCCTTAAGGCAATGGCCTTGGCAGGCCTACTTTACCTGAGCCTATTCTTACTTTTGTCTCGTATGGGCATGAATTCTTTGACGGGTGGTTTAGTGGGCGTAGGGTTGATACTTACGGTAGTCATAGCCATGGATATCTCAGGGGAGGTACTCTTTAGATCTAAGTCGGGCAGGCTCTCTAAGGTCGCTGAATTCCACAATATACCCATTGCTGGGCTTGCAAAGAGCCTCTTGGAAGAACGAGCCATACCGTGCCACCTAAAAGGTTACTACCACAGGGCACTACTTTACTTCTTTGGCCCATACATTGAGGTTTCGTTACTCGTGCCCGAAGATAAGTCAGAGGAAGCAAAGGAATTGATGAAACGTTACTTAGCCCACCAGTAGTTTTTACTATGCTCGCCCCCCCTCCTTTGACAATGTTCCCTTTCTTTGCTATATTAATAGTGTAAGCACTTAAAATCCCTACAGATATATTCTATTTAACTCTAAAAGTCACTATTCAGGAGGTCTCCTTACCATGAGCGTACAGGGAAGACTTAAAGACATGGGGCTCCTCGATATCCTTCAGATACTACATGCCGAAGGGCGTACCGCGGGCGTGCATCTCGGCTCGGAACTCGGCTACGGTAAGGTCTACGTAAAGGCCGGAGAGGTCGTTCACGTATCGTACAGGGATACGACCGACCTTGAGGCTCTCTGTAATCTATTTGCGTGGAATGACGGCGACTTTGAGGTCGAGGATGATGAGGTGGCTCCGCATGAGACCTTCACCGATGACTTTGAGGTAATCCTCCATGACAGCTTCGTCAAGATAGAGGAGTCGCGCGGCAAGGGGCTTGAAGAGGCCGTCCTTGGTATGCACGACTCTGAGTCGGCGATGTTAGTTAAGAACCTCCTTGAATTGGGAATCCTTGAAAAGATAGGGGTGTGAGTTGTGTCAAACTTTGGCTCTAAATCGGATACTAAGAGGGTCGCCCTGATAGGGGCGAATAAAGACGCGTTGGCATTATTGCCGCTGCTCTTTAGCGATCCTGCGACTCGTCTTGTTATGGTGGTGGATCCGAACCCCGATGCCATGCTATTTAAGCTGATGGAGCTTGGCTATAGGATTGCGTCTCGGCATATGGTCGCCGTCTCGACCGACCTTGAAGAGCTTAAGAAGATAAAAGACCTCGATGCAATTATAAACGTACTTAAGGATCCTGCCACCGAGCGTTTTCTTGGCGAGAAGGCCTTCGCCGGTGTTGAAAAGCTCTCTCCAATGAGTGCCAAGCTTCTTTGGAATGTCAGGGCTAATACCGATAAGGACTCAGATAAGGACTCAAATGAGAAGGTCAATAAACCCAAGGCCATTAACCAAGCAACCGTACTTACCCCGCTTCGAGATATCGTGGATGCCGTAAGGCTAACTCACGATCGTGACGAACTCCTGACCGACATACTTGACATAGCGATAGAGACGACACATGCTGAGACCGGCTCCGTCATGCTCATCACAAAGGAAGACGGTAAACCCATATTAGTGATGGAGGTTGCGCGCGGTATGGATGAAGAGGTCATACGCAAGGTGCGCGTACCACTCGGCGAAGGTGTCGCAGGTAAGGTAGCGCGCGACGGAGAGCCTCGCATTATATCGGGTGAGGCAAAGGACGGAGATTTTCCACGAGCACTTCCTCGCCAAAGGCTACGTGGCGCAAGGCGGAAGGTAAAGAGTGCTATATCCGTTCCTCTGACCGTCGGCGTAAATATAATAGGCGTTATAAATGTCAACTCATCTGAATCGAACCACGTCTTCATAGACGAAGATCTTAATCTACTGACGACCCTCGCCGGGCTTGCCGCCGAGGTAATACAGAAATCGAGCGAGCACGATCGCCTTAAGCTCGATGCCGCCAAGTTTTCGCTCTGGAAGACACTTGAGCTTAATATGTCCGAGCGCAAACCGCTCTATAAGCGCCTCGTTATGGTCTGTAGGCATCTGGCGGAACTCGTATCGGGGCTGACTTGTTTTGTCTACACCTATGACGATGAAAAGAAGAAGCTCACCCTTAACGCATCGAGCATGAAGGATTCTCCTGCGGGCGGACACTTAAACTTTGCCTACGGCGAAGGTATTGAGGGGTACTTGATAGGAGCCATGAAGGAGGTAATACTCGTAGATAGAAGCTCCGATGGGGCCGCAAACAAGTGTGTCTACATGGCCTTGCCAATGGCCGTTAAGGACGACGCCGTTGGTGTCTTTGTCGCTCAAATCGTATCTCCGCAGGGGCTCTCTAAGTACAATGAGTCGTTCTTAAAGGAGATGACGAAGCTCCTTGGCGAAAGCATCTATACGCACAGAAATAACGAAGCCGATTTGGCGCGTTCGCACAGCATCGTAAAGGTCGATGAGATGGGCTTGGAGTTGATAGCCATGAA
>DAOVKH010000104.1 GCA_030631875.1 Deltaproteobacteria bacterium
AAGGAGGCCTCGGATATGGTCCTTACCGACGACAACTTCGCAAGCATATTCTCGGCGGTCGAGGAAGGACGTGTCGTCTACGGGAACATCCGTAAGGTAACACTCTTCCTTATATCATCGGGCTTCGGTGAATTGCTGGCAATACTCGCGACGATACTAATGGGATTGCCGCTACCCTACATCCCGGCTCAGATTCTATGGTTAAACCTCGTAACAAACGGCCTACAAGATATCGCCCTCGCCTTTGAACCGGCAGAGAAGAAGACACTCAAAGATCCTCCGACTAACCCCAAGGAAGGCATACTCTCAAAGCTTATGGTTCAGAGAACGCTACTTATGGGTGCAATAATGGCCTTAGGGACGCTATATATATTCATAACGGCGATCAACGACGGGGTCTCGCTCGATAGGGCACGCACGGCGGCTCTTACGACGATGGTCTTCTTCCAATTCTATCAGGCGCTTAATTGCCGCTCGGAGACGCAGTCCATATTCACGATGAGCCCGATGAGCAACCCGTATCTATTCTACGCCATGATAGCGGCCTTCTTCGCGCAGATGGCAGTACTCTACCTGCCGGCCCTGCAGTGGGTCTTTAGAACCGTACCTCTTACGATGAATGAATGGCTGGAGATTGGAGTCGTCACCTCGACGATAGTAATAATCGTTGAGATAGACAAGTGGATTAGAAGAAAGCGGTTGGCTCGAAGGGCTTAATCCCTCGGCACGGCCAACATCTTATCGAGTGCGGCCTTTGCCTTGAGGCGTACTTCTTCAGGAACGGTAACGACGTTGGTCATCGTCCTCAAGCTTTCTGCAACGTCTTCGAGGGTTATGAGCTTCATATTAGGACATATCAGACCCTCGCTCGGACATATAAACTTCTTGGTCGGATTATCTTTACGCAATTTATAGAGTATGCCCATCTCTGTGCCTACTATGAAGGTCTCTGCATCGGAAGCCTTGGCAAATGCGTACATCGCTGAGGTCGAGCACACCTCATCGGCCAAGTCTACTACCTCCGGAAGGCACTCGGGGTGGCATATGACCACAGCCCCCGGATGCTCTGCTTTTGCTTTAATGACATCCTCTGCCGTGAAGCGTTCGTGCGTCGGGCAGAACCCGTCCCACCACTCGACCTTCTTATCACTCGTTCTGGCTATATAATGAGACAAGTTTTTGTCGGGTATAAGGTAAACCTCATCGCCTTCTAAAGACGCTATAACGCTCTGAGCATTTGCCGACGTAAAGCAGATATC
Organism: Deltaproteobacteria bacterium; assembly: GCA_030631875.1. Taxonomy (GTDB): domain Bacteria; phylum Desulfobacterota; class GWC2-55-46; order GWC2-55-46; family DRQE01; genus DAOVKH01. The sequence goes on from DAOVKH010000104.1 coordinate 1,260, forward strand.
GCTCATGGCCTTGACCTCGGCCGTCGTATTGACGTATGCGCCTATTGGCACGCCCGGACGCTTTGCTTTTTCTTTTACAAGGTCTTCGGCCGTTATCATATCGGCCATAGGGCAACCGGCATCAAGCCTCGGCAAGATTACCGTCTTTTCGGGCGCAAGTATAGCGGCACTCTCAGCCATAAAGTGTACGCCGCAAAATACCACGACATCGGCATCACTATCGGCGGCAATCTGGCTTAGAGCCAAGGAATCACCGGTAACGTCGGCCAACTCCTGCACCTCGTCGCGCTGGTAGTTATGTGCTATCATTATAGCGTTACGCTCTTTGAGTAAGGCGCGGATTTCGTCTATAAGTTCTTGCTTGTCGGTCAATTGAAGCCTCCTAATTAAAGAGAGATTATAGTATGATAGTATCTACTAATACAAGTAAAAGAAGAGGGTCGAATGATGAAGCTCACAGAGACCGATAAAAAAGAACTTCTAAAGATTGCCAGAGAGGCGATAGAGGCAGATCTTAAGGGCGTGGAGTTCAATACAGCACCCTCTCAATTAGGAGGGGTTATTACTCAAGAAGCGCGCGGTGCCTTCGTAACGCTCCACACTATGAGCGGAGAGCTTCGGGGATGCATAGGAGTCTTCACCTCAGAGGCTCCGCTCTTTAAGGTAGTACGCGATATGGCCGTATCTGCCGCAACAGATGACCCACGCTTTAGCCCCGTTACTATAAAAGAACTTGAGGATGTAAGGATTGAGATCTCAGCCCTAACGCCGCTCAAAGAGATAACCGGTACAGGTGAGATAGAGATAGGCCGCCACGGCATATACATCATAAGGGGTAATAATAGAGGTGTGCTTCTGCCGCAGGTAGCCACAGAGCACGGCTTCGACCTTACCACCTTCTTGGAAGAGACCTGCCTCAAGGCAGGTCTTCATAAAGACGCTTGGAAGGAAGAAGCTGCAAAGATATTTATATTCTCAGCGGAGGTCTTCTCAGAGTAGTAAGGTATTAACTTAAAGCGCCCAAGGCCTTCTTTATCCTCAAGAGACCTTCCTTGATGTTATCTTCGGTGCAGGCGTAAGATAGCCTTATATGATCGTCGTCGCCAAAGGCCTTGCCCGGAACGACCGCCACATCGGCATCTTCCAATAGGTATGCCGAAAGTTCGACGGAGTTGCCTATAATCTTATCGGTAACGCTCTTACCGTAGAGCTTCGATACGTCGGCGAATACATAGAACGCCCCGCTTGGCACCATACAGCTGACACCTTCTATCCCATTCAGCCCTGCTACCATTATATCGCGCCTCTTCTTAAACTCATCGCATCTGCGCAGAATCTCGTCCTTCGTGCCCTTTATCGCCTCTACGGCGGCCCACTGACTGATGGATGTCGGGTTGGAGGTCGACTGGCTCTGCACCTTTGTCATAGCCGATATAATCTCCTTTGGCCCTGCGGCGTAGCCTATACGCCAACCGGTCATGGAGTAGGTCTTCGAGACACCGTTAAGGACGACCGTATTATCCCTTGCTACCTTTGAAAGAGAGGCTACCGATACGAATGGTACGTCGCCGTACGTAATCTCCTCGTATATATCGTCGGATATGAGCAGTACGCCTGCCTCCACTGCAGCCTCGACTATACCGGTAAGCTCAGCGCGCGAATATACGGCTCCTGTGGGGTTAGACGGACTATTAATAATGACGGCCTTGGTCTTAGGGGTTATAGCACTCTTAAAGGCATCGACCGTCATCTTAAGCCCAGTTGATTCATCGGTATGGACGACTACCGGTATGCCTCCGGCGAGCTTCACCATCTCAGGGTAAGATACCCAGTAAGGTGTCGGAACGATGACCTCGTCGCCGGGGTTGATAATCGACTGACAGAGGTTAAAGAACGAATGCTTGCCTCCGCAAGAGATAAGTATCTCGGAGCGTTCATAGTCAAGCGCGTTGTCGGCTTTGAACTTTTCTATTATGGCATCCTTTAGCTCTACTATGCCGCTAACGGGCGTATACTTGGTATGGCCGTCCTCTATGGCCTTTATCGCCGTAGCCTTTATATTCTCAGGGGTATCGAAGTCGGGCTCTCCGGCACCAAAGCTTATTATGTCGCGCCCACTGGCGCGAAGCTCCTTTGCCTTTGCCGTTATGGCAAGGGTCACAGATTCTTCGAGATCCATTATTCTTTTTGCTATCTTAATCATAGTACCAACTCACCTCATCATTTAATATTAAGCAATATTAGGTAATCTTAGCAGAAAACTTATCCTTAAGTGCCGCCTCTACGCTTGGAGTTACGAAGTGATCGACCTCTCCGCCAAGCCTTGCTATCTCTTTTATGAACCTCGAACTCACCGACGTATAATTCTCGGCCGTCATCATGAATACCGTCTCTATGTCGGGCGCAATCTTTCTATTGGTAAGCGCCATCTGAAACTCGTACTCAAAGTCAGACATGACGCGCAGGCCTCGAACAACTACGTAGGCATTCTTCTCCTTAACATAATTTATGAGAAGACCGTCGAAGCTCTCAACTCTTACATTCTCCTGCCCCCCAACCTCTGCCCTTATCATCTCCACTCGTTCTTCAACACTAAAGAGCGTAGACTTTGAGCTATGCTCAACGACGGCGATTATCAGCTCGTCAAAGAGTTTGAAGCTACGCTCGATTATATCGAGGTGTCCGCGTGTTATCGGGTCGAATGTCCCCGGATATATCGCAATGTGACTTGCCATCTAAGTCGATTCTTTCTCAGGCCTCTTTACGGCTCAAGATTACTATCGCCGTATCGCCGTAGGTTTTTTCTTTTTTAATACTCATATTGCTCAACGCACTAAAGTCCACCTCGCCGACATATCTCTTGGAAAGTTCGCAGACTATGAGACCATCACTACTTAGAAGCTCTCTTCTGTGAATCTCCGTCAATATATCTTTAAGTAACTCTGCGTCCTTATATGGCGCGTCTATGAAGATCACATCAAAGGCCGTGCCTTTAAACCCCTTCAACGCCGAGACTACATCTCTCTCTATGAGCCTCGCAGACTCTTTACTGTCAATACCGAGAGCTGTAAGGTTCTTCTTCACAAGAGTACAGTCTCTGTCGACGAAGACTGCCTCTGCCGCCCCTCGGCTTATGGCCTCTATGCCGAGAGAGCCGGTGCCTGCAAATAGGTCCAGCACACGCTCGCCGTCAAACCGTTGGCCGAGCATATTAAATATCGCCCCCTTGACCTTATCGGAGGTAGGCCTTACGGCCGTGCCCTTAAAGGGTGTAAGCACCCTTCCCTTAAGGCTTCCGCCAACTACCCGCACCTTAAAGCTCCACGCAAACTACTTACCCGTAACCTTAACGGATATGAGCCTGCTTCTTGGGCCGTCGAACTCAGAGAAGTATATGAGCTGCCACTGACCAAGTGAGATGCGCCCCTTGGTTATCGGGAGTGTCAAGCCGTTGCCGACGAATATTGCCTTAAAGTGCGCGTCGGCGTTCCTGCCATACTCGCCCTTATTGTGCAGGTAGCTATCTTTATTCGGTATCAGCTCGCTTAAGAAGTCCTGAAAATCCTTCTCTATATCCTTATCGGCGTTATTTAAGTGCAGAGCCGCCGTCGTGTGTCCGGTCGATACGAATACCGTACCTTCCTGGATTTCACTCTCACGAACTACGGCTTCGACCTTATCTGTTATTCTCACCTCTTCGAGCTTATCTGTTGTAGTAAGTCTGATGGTACTGCTGAAGACCTTCATCAATCCCTCCCCTTAAGCGACTTTTTCTTTGCCTTTTATTTTATATACAATCTATATCTTTCATATAAAAAACTACATAATGGTCGGCAGAAACTCTCCGGCCTTTTCATTTACGACTAAATCCATCATCGAAGATAACGGTGTAGCCTCAGGATTTATCTCTACGGTAATCCCGCCACTGCCCTTGGTGAGCCTCGCGAGCGAGGCCGCAGGCTCGACTATGCCGGAAGTCCCGACTACTAATATAACCTCTGCTTGACTTGCTACCTGAAATGCCGAGGCAAATACCCCTTCAGGCAACGCCTCGCCGAACCAAACTATATCGGGCCTGAGTAACCCGCCGCATTCGCAGTATGGGAGTATCGTTACAGGCACTTCCCTATTATCAGATATAGTACCACACTCAAGGCACTTTACACGCCAGATATTACCGTGAAGCTCAAGCACATTCAGGCTTCCCGCCAGAGCGTGGAGGCCGTCTACGTTCTGCGTTATAAGTGTGAATTCTTTCTTACTCTCTCCGGCAAATTTAGCCAACGCATAGTGCGCTGGGTTGGGCTTTATATCAAAAAGATTTCTTCGCCTAAAGTCATAGAACTCCCAGACGAGCTTTGGGTCACGCTCAAAGGCCTCCGGGGTAGCAAGCTCGGTGGCCTTATGGCCATTCCATAATCCTCCGACACCCCTGAATGTAGGCACACCGCTCTCTGCCGATACGCCGGCACCGGTCAGGCAAACTACACGACGAGCGTCCTTCAGATGCCCCTTAATATCAGAGATTAGGTCTTGCTTCATAATCCTTAAAGAAGCCGGTAAGAGCTACACGTTAAAACCGCCGACACCGGTAATGACTCCGTTATTGATGGCCTTTATAAGGAGCCGCTTTGCCTCCTTGAGTTGATCCTCCTCTACGGCAATGACCTTGTCGCAGACCAGCCGTGCCTCCACGCAAGCCGTCTTCACCATAAAGACGATGGAGTAATCATTGAATATCTCCTCTATGATATTGATCTCAACATCATCGTTTATGGAGTATAGATCTATGAATGGTATCTTGGTAGCCATAGTTGTTCTGAGTATAATTTAAAATAAGGTTACTTGTCAAATAAATGTCTGCGTATTTAACATCTGCCGTAGCACTTGACATTAGACAGTCTATTATCATAGATTATCGGTATGAGAAAGTGGCCTCTATCACTAATAAGAAAACTTACGGCGACCACAGCAATTATACTTTGCTGGGCACTCCTGCTCGGCATGGGCGGCAACGCCGGTAAGGACTTCCCTGTGCCCGATATTGACTTTCATGCGACCGTAACCGACGAGCGAGGAATCACCACCGCCTGTACGGGTGTGAGCTGGGAGGGTGAGGTATTCTTCAAGGCCAAGCGTGGCGAGGCGGTCGTAACCATTG
>DAOVKH010000062.1 GCA_030631875.1 Deltaproteobacteria bacterium
GCATAATCAGTGTCGACACAAATAGTGACTTTATAGATAACCGTGTAAGCGGTGCCGCCACGTGCTACGTTTTTAACTCCACGACCAACCGCTACCGCGATAACATCGCGAGCAACTGTACAACAGCTTACTCAAGCGGTACAGATCTCGGCAATAACGACTAAGGACAAGTCAAGGATGGGGTTAGGTATTCTCTTTTATAACCCCCTAAAAAAACGCATAGGAGCTAATTATGAATACATATAGATTTAAATATTTAGTAATCTCTGCCGTCCTTGCCTTGGCCTTCTTTATTATGCCGACGGTAGCGATGGCACAGACGACGATGTGCGACGCAAGCGGCGCGGTCGGTAGCGGCGACGGCGAGATAACCGCATCTGACATTCCGCTTACCATATCGGACTCTGGCGTATACTGCCTCACTGAGGATATATTTGCAAATATACCTAAATACACTGTGAGCGCAGCTATAGAGATAACCTCAGATAACGTTGTTCTCGACCTCAACGGACACATACTTGATAACTACACCAGTGGTAATGATTCAGGAGTGATAGGTATCTACAATAGTTCTACGTCAGATAATATCACCATAAAGAACGGCACCATTAGCCATTTTTATTATGGAATCAATATTCTCGGGGACAACCATCTCGTAGAGGATATGACCATCATAAATGCCGTCTCGTTTGGTATACATATATCCTCTGCCGACCAAGCTATCGTCCGAAATAATCGTATCATGGGCACAGGTTGGGGTGATTACAGAGGTTCCGCCTTTGGGATAAATGGTAACAATAGCAACAATACAGTCTGTACTAACAACCATATTAGCAATACTCACGGGAGTTCCGGTGTTGGTGTTGGAATCCAACTAAGCGGATCTAACTTACTAATACTAAATAATCATATCTCCAACACCTCATCAGAAACTACATATGCTAAGGGAATAATAATAGCGGGGAGTAGTTCTTCAGCCATTATAGAGGGTAACTCGTCACGTGGACACTCAGGAACAACAAGTGCCGGCATATATGCTGAATCTGCCGATTCTGTACTTGCAGTAAACAACCGTGTATCCGATGCAGCTTTGGGATTTAGGTTCAGAGGTGCATACCGCGACAACATAGCAAGCGCGGTTACGACAGGTTACTACTCAGCAACAGGCACGAACCTCGGCAATAACCACTGAGGTTGTAAAGAAAGCATCTCATCATCAAATAAAATCCCCCGTGCCTTTAGGCACGGGGGATTTTAATGTCGGCACTAATACTTCCCTCTTATCTGAACGACAAAGCTGGGCGACAAAGAAAAAGACAAAAAAAGAACCTGAAACAAGCTCAGAGGGACAGCTAATCTAAAGCGGCAATGAGAATTGGTCGTATTCGAGGAGTCAGAGGGCTCTTCGCACGCGAGGAGTGAAGAATGAGTCGTACTTAAAGGTACGTCGAATGATTTCACGACGAGCGTAACGAAGAAGACGGGCAATTATCGCGCCGCACTACTTATCGTGCCGGCTTAGCCGCACTGGTGGCAGATAAACTCTCAGCTTCGATATAAATCTTCTTAACAGCCGGTACGGCCTGCTTAAGGCGGCGTTCTATCTTATCCACTGCCTCTTCCACGCCGTCTGTGGATAGGCCGTCTATGAACTCCACGTCGAGGTTTACGAGTATCTCATCAGGGCCCATGTGCATCGTCATGAGGCTTCCGGCCTTATTTATCTCAGGGATGGAGGTCAATGCACGGCGCATGGCCTCAATGTCTTCTGCAGTTGCACTCTCGCCTATAAGGAGCTCCTTGGTCTCACGAGCCAGCAATACGGCTACGCCAAGGAGGAGCACGCCGATGGCAATACTCGTTGCGCCATCTATATAGATATTGCCGGTATAGTATGACAGGCCAAGACCAAAAAGTGCGAGGGTCAACCCTGTGAGTGCGGCCGAGTCCTCGAAGAGTACGACCATGACGGTCGGGTTCTTCGTCCGTACGGCCATATCTATGAAGCCGAAGAGCCCCTTCTTTGTCTTGAGCTTGCTGGCTTCTTTATATGCCACCGTAAAGGCGTAGGCCTCAAAGACCATCGCCCCCAAGAGTACTGCGACAGATAGCGTATAGGAACGAATCTCCTCCGGGTGGAGTATCCTATCGACTCCTTTATATATAGAGAATACAGCGCCTACGAAGAATATCGAGACGGCAACGACAAAGGACCAAAAGTATATCTCCTTGCCGTAACCAAATGGGTGGCGTTCATCGGGCGGACGCTTCGAGCGGTTCATGCCGAAGAGAAGGAGTACCTGGTTGGCCGTATCGGCCGTTGAGTGAAGGGCTTCGGCAAAGATGGCGGCACTGCCCGAAAAGAAGGCGGCCAGAAACTTCATCACCATTATAATACCGTTACCAAATAATGCGGCGTAGATGACCTTCTTGTCACCCGAGCCTTTAGCCTTTACCTTCAAGCAGACCTCCAATAGAGTCGCCCATAAAACAATTAGCGGACGGAATATAACTATATACGATAGAGGCAGTAATAGTCAATAGAAACTGTCCAAAAAGCCGCGTACGAATAAGACCGAAAACCCTTGACATAGACAGGCTAACCCCATATAGTACTATTACTTTTTCCCTATATTTTACTTACTATATTCTTACTAAAAGAAGGTACTTAAAAATGGAACTTAACGTAATCACCGCACTACTGATATTCATAGCCGTATACGCCCTGCTCATATGGGATAAGCACGACAGAGCGGTCGTATCTCTCTTAGGCGCCGGCATCATGGTCATGCTCGGCATACTAAACCAAAAGGCCGCCGTCCACGGCATTGACTTTAACACGCTTGGGCTTCTGGTCGGGATGATGGCAATAGTATGTGTCTGCCAAAAGACCGGGATGTTCCAATACCTGGCCATCAAGAGTGCCAAGATGGCAAAGGGTGAACCTTGGCGAATACTCCTTTACCTTGCAATCGTTACGGCCGTACTCTCTGCTCTACTCGATAACGTAACGACCGTGCTCCTCATAGCCCCGATAACGCTACTCATAACCGACGAGATAGAGGTTAGCCCGTATCCGTTCTTATTCACGCAGATATTGGCCTCGAATATCGGAGGAGCGGCCACCCTAATCGGTGATCCGCCGAATATAATGATAGGCAGTGCCAAAGGCTTTAGCTTCATGGACTTCATCATAAATGCGGCACCTCTAATGCCCATCGTATTCGTAGCGACCCTCGTCATCATATACTTGATATATGGCCGAAAGATGCGTATTGACCAGAAGCACGTAGACCGCATAATGGCATTCCGTGAAAAAGACGCCATAACCGACGTAAAGCTCTTGAAGAAGTGTCTCGTAGTGCTTGGCCTTGTGATAGTAGCCTTCATGGTTCACGGCCTTCTCCACTTAGAGGCGGCAACCATTGCCATGACGGGTGCGGCAATACTCATACTCGTAACAAAGGACGACTTCCACGAGATAATGACCAAGGTCGAGTGGACGACCATCTTCTTCTTCGCAGGGCTATTCATATTGGTACACGGCCTCGTCGAGGTCGGCATCATAGACGCAATGGCAGAGAAGATGCTGGCACTGACGGACGGAGACGTTCGAGCTACCGCCATCTATACGCTCTGGCTATCGGGTATAGCCTCGGCACTCGTCGATAATATACCGTTCGTTGCCACAATGATACCGCTGATAGAGAACATGGAGCCGGCACTCGGCGGCCTGGAAGCAACGATGCCCGTTTGGTGGGCACTTGCCATAGGCGCGTGTCTCGGCGGAAACGGCTCTATCATAGGAGCTTCGGCAAATGTCATAGTAGCGGGCTTTGCCGCAAGGAGTGGGCACCCCATAGGCTTCATAAAGTTCATGAAGTTAGCCTTCCCGCTCATGCTAATGTCGATACTCATGGCACACATATACATCGTACTAAGGTATCTTTAAAAGATAGAAATAAGTTCTATTTTAGTTTTCTTCTGATATAATGTAGAAACACTTAAAGAAGGCAGGTAACTATGTTAGCAGCAAATATAATGACGACAAAGGTCTTGAGCCTAACGCCGGAGAATACCGTTGGAGAGGCTATAGAGGCGCTAGCTGAGAATAAGATACGCCAGATTCCCGTGCTCGATGCCGATAAGAAGCTCCTTGGGCTTATAACCTCACGTACACTTATGCAGGCCATACTTCCGGCCTACATAACCAAAGGATACCTGAAGGACGTTAGGTTTGCCCCTGAGCTTACTCAATTTGTCGAGAACCTCGAAAACCTTAAGGACAAGCCACTCATTGAGTTCTTAGGCACACGCGGCAAGGATGACTTCTTTGCCAAAGAGTATGACACCGTAGGCCCTGAGACCTCCACTATGGAGATAGCCGCCATATTCGTAAATATCGAAAAGCCCGTCGATCGCATCCTCGTCTTAGACGACGAGAACCGCGTACTCGGCATAATATCACCGGTAGATGTATTCAGAAGGCTTTGGAAACAATCAAAGACAGACTGAGAGCTACGTCCATATACTGCCACCTTCCTTTCTGCAAGAGCAAGTGTCCGTACTGCGACTTTAACTCCATCGCGATAGACGACCCAAGGCAACTCGAAGAGATAGAAGCAACCTACCTCGATGCCGTCCTTAGAGAGCTTAAAGATATCTCAACTGACGAGAGCATCTTAGCGGTAAGGCAACCGCCAAGCTCCGTATACTTTGGCGGAGGCACACCATCATTAATGTCGCCAAGGTTCTTTGAGACCCTACTCTCCGCAATAGAAGACCAAGTCGGTAGATTAGATAATACAGAGATAACAATCGAAGCCAACCCCGACTCAATAGACCTAAATAAACTGCGAGAGTATAGAAAGCTTGGCATCAACCGCTTGAGCATAGGCATCCAATCACTAAATGACAGAGACTTAAAGGTATTAGGACGCCCTCATACGGCAAAAGAAGCCATAGATGCCTTCAAAGCCGCACGCAAGGCAGGCTTTGAGAACATCTCCATAGACTTGATATTCGCCCTACCCGACCAAAGCCTCGGTGAGTGGGAGGCTGTACTTAAAGAGGCCGCCTCACTCGAAGCCGAGCACATCTCCATATACGGCCTGACGATAGAAGAAGGCACGCCATTTATGGCAAGTAAGGAGCGAGGAGAGATTAAACCCTCCCCTGAAGCCCTTGAGATAGAGATGTACGAACGAGCCGTAGAGCAATTAACCAAGCACGGCTACACGCGCTACGAGATATCGAACTTCGCCATGCCCTCAAGGGAAAGCCGCCACAATAGCGGCTACTGGACGGGACGAGACTATATAGGGCTCGGCGCGGGGGCGCACTCATATGTAAGCAGCCCCGACTTTGGCAAAAGGTACTGGAACACCTCTGACGTAGCAGAATACATCACAGCTACGGCACGATTAGAGCGCGTAGCGGGCCAAGAATTGCTTACTAAAGAAGAGGCCATGACAGAGGCACTTATGGTAGGGCTGAGGCTCACCAAGGGGATATCAATAGATGACTTCAAGGCTCGCTTCGGCGTTACGCCAATGGAGCTTTTGGACTATGAAAAACTCTTATCTCTCAACACCTTAGAAGTCCCGGAGGGTCAACTTCGATTGACAGATAAAGGAATACTCCTCTCAAATGAGATATTTAAAACTATATCTCCATAAGTCTCTAATGAAGGCGTAGAGTGGTCGTTATGACCTTGACAAGTTCCTCTATGGTTGGTATCTTTTTACTTTGGGTAAATGCGCCGAAGAGGCCATGTAATGCCCCGTCTAACTATGACTATAGAGAATAAAATCGATAACACAGAAGTGCCATCGTCCATAACGGAACTTCCACGGCGTAGCGAGACGATAATTACGACCCTCGTAAGTAACTATATCGCCAGCGGACGCCCGGTAAGCTCCAAGTCCATGACAGAGGATGGTTCACTAAACCTCAGTGCGGCCACCGTGCGCGCAACTATGGCAAGGTTAGAGTCCCTCGGCTACATTGAGCGAAGCCACAGCTCGGCCGGAAGCGTGCCGACAGATAAGAGTTTCAGGTTATACATAGACACCTTAGCCGATCTTAAAGAACCTTCCGGCAATTATAAGAAGATAATCAGCTCCTGCACGGCTGACTCTACGCCGTTGACACCCGTAAAGACCGCGCTCAAGATTACGAAAGCGCTATCTAATATAACGCACTTTACGGGCTTTCTTATGGGTATGGTACCCGTAAGATCGAAGATAAAAGAAATACGCTTCATGCCTATAGACAGACGGAATCTGCTTGTAGTCGTCGTATCCGAGACCTCTACTATAAAGACACACTTAGCACAGATGGAACGTGGGCTTCTGGAAGGCCTTGATATAGAGGCGGCCTCCAATTACCTAAGCTCCATAGGACGCGGCCTTACGCTCGACGAATTAAGAAGAAAGATAGTCTCCGAGATGGTAAAAGAAAGAAACCTCTACGACAAGCTCCTCTCAAGGGCACTCACGCTCGGAGAGATGGCAACGAGAGAGGCCGACACGCCGAGAGAAGATCAACTATACTTTGAAGGTGAAATTAATATCTTCGACATAGAATTTAAAGAAAAGACGAGCAAACTAAGACGTATATTCAAAGGCCTCCTGGAAGAGAAAGAACTACTCGTAAAGATTCTCGACAAGGCCGTAAAGAACGATAAGGTCAGCATTCACATAGGCTCGGAGTGCGCCCCGGAGGAGTTCGACGGGCTGAGCTTCGTCGCCTCCAAATACAAGGTAGACGGCTCGCCCATAGGTACGATAGGCATCATAGGGCCGGTACGTATGGATTACTCGCGCATAATACCGCTCGTTAATTACAGTGCCCTGTCACTTGGCAGTGCAATACAATAAATAACTACAGAAGGTAATCAATAAATGACAGAAGAAAAAGATATACACGCCCTACTACTTAACGAAGAGCTCGACAGTAATTCTGACGGCCTTGGAGATGACGAAGACGGTATCGACATAGACGAGAGCGACGACTTTATTGGCGAAGAAGACGATGGCAGTGACGAAGAAGACGAGTTCTCAGATGATGACGACGACGACTTTGACGACGAAATCGACGACGATTTCGACGGCGACGACATCGTAATCAACGACGAAGACTTTGATGATGACGAAATCCACTATGAGGACGAAACGGAATCAAGCGAAGCCACGGCTACTGAACCCTCGGAAGAAGACGCTAAGTTCAAAGACCTCTACATGCGTAAGTGCGCCGACCTTGAGAACTTCAAGAAGAGAGCCGAAAAAGAGAGGCGCGACATATTGCGCTTCGGCAATGAAGGACTTATAAAAGAAGTCCTTACCGTCGTAGATAACTTAGAGCGCGCCCTGGAGCACATAAACGATGAGTCTATAGAAGACGATGCCTCGGATTCCTTAAAAGAAGGTGTCGAGCTTACGGTAAAGAACCTCTTCGCCATATTAACTAAATTCGGCCTTGAAGAGATCAAGGCAGACGGCGAACAATTCGACCCGACCAAACATCAGGCCATCAGCCACGAGGAAAGCGACGAACACGAAAGCGGAGCGGTAGTTAAAGAACTCCAACGAGGCTACTTCTTAAAGGAAAGACTCCTTAGACCCTCGCTCGTTATAGTTGCAAAGTAAATCATCGCGAGGATTATAATCAATGCAGGAAAAAGACCTATATAACACACTTGGCGTCGATCGTAGCGCCAGTGCTACGGAAATAAAAAAAGCTTTCCGCAAGTTGGCTCTAAAGCATCACCCCGATAAAGCACCCGGAGATAAAGCGGCCGAAGAACAGTTCAAAGAGATGAACGAGGCCTATGAGGTGCTTAAGGATCCTGAGAAGAAGGCACGTTACGACCGCTTTGGTTACGCGGCCGTCAGTGGTGCGGCAGGCGGCGGTGCTCCCGGGCCCGGAGGCCCAGGCTTTAACGGCGATTTCCAGGACTTCTTCGGCGACCTCTTCAGCGACTTCTTCGGAGGCCGCGGTGGTGGCCAAGGCAGGCGCCGCCCCGGAGCCGAGCAAGGCAGAGACCTACGCTATGACATACATATAACATTCAAAGAAGCGGCCTTTGGTACTACAAAGGATATAGAAATACCACGAAGCACGCTCTGCAAGACATGTAAGGGCTCAAGAGCAAAGCCCGGCACTACCGCCAAGAGCTGTGGCGAGTGTAACGGTCACGGCCAGTACCGAGTCCAGCAGGGGCTATTCGCCGTAACTCGAGAGTGCCACGCCTGCCACGGCGCAGGTACGATTATAGCCTCCCCTTGCACCGACTGTAGAGGGCGCGGATCAACTGAGAGAACAAACTCGCTTACGATAACCATACCGCCCGGCGTCGATAACGGCAACCGTCTCCGCGTAAGCGGCGAAGGCGACTCAGGAGTCAGAGGCGGGCCTCACGGAGACCTATACGTATTTATAACGGTCGAAGAGCATCCTATATTTAAGAGAGACGGCGACGACATAATCTGTATGGTTCCTATAAGTTTTCCGCAGGCCGCCCTTGGCTGTGAGATAGAAGCACCTATAATAGAAGGCACGACGAAGCTAAAGATACCGAAAGGTACGCAGAACGACAAGGTCATGAGGATTCATGGCAAGGGTATCGCCTCACTCAGAGGTGGGCGCAGAGGCGACCATATCGTAGTGATAAAGGTGGA
>DAOVKH010000072.1 GCA_030631875.1 Deltaproteobacteria bacterium
CCAAAGGCGGCGGCCTCAGCACTCGACGGCTTTACCCACGTTGGCGCACGCATGAAGGTAACGGTCATGGACGGCGTAACCATCATGGACGATACTTATAACGCCAACCCCGATTCAATGGAAGCGGCACTGATAACTTTAATGGAAGGGCGTAATAAGATAAGTAGCAGAGCCAAGACGATAGCCGTCCTTGGCGAGATGCTCGAGCTTGGCACAGAGAGTAAGGTCATGCACAGAGCCCTCGGTAAGCTATGCGGTAACTTGGGCGTTGATATAGTCTTTGCCGTAGGCAACGAGGCAGACGTATTAAGAGAAGGTGCGATATCGGTCAGAACAGGCTCTCCGGATGTAGTTGTATGTAAGGATAACTCAGCGGCCATAGAAGGGCTTAAGCATTTGGATCTCTCAGATACGACCGTCTTAGTTAAAGGCTCAAGGGGTGCTAAGACAGAAGAGGTAGTCGAAGGACTAAAAGAATATCTAATCTCTAAAGGGGTGAATTAATCTGTGTTCTATCATTTTTTATATCCGTTAGTAGAGTACCATTCGGTCTTTAACGTATTTCAATATATTACGTTCAGGACGATATACGCGGCCGTTACGGCACTGGTGCTGAGTTTTATAATCGGCCCGTACTTTATAAATAAACTTAAGGTCATGCAGATAGGCGAGGTCATACGCGCCGACGGTCCGCCGAGCCACTTACTCAAGGCAGGAACGCCTACAATGGGTGGAGCCATAATACTCGTTGCCGCCATAGGATCTGTAGCGCTGTGGGGTAACTTTACGAACAGCTACATGTGGCTCTTGATATTCGTAACGGTCGCCATGGGACTTATCGGCTACATAGATGATTATCGTAAAGTTATATTGAAGAACTCCGACGGACTTAAGGCGCGTCATAAGATGGGTGCGCAATTGGTCGTAGCATTCGCGGCTTCGATATTCCTATATCAGACAGGCTTCGATACTTCGATATCCATACCGTTCTTCAAAGACTTTAGCATAGAGCTTGGAATACTTTACATTCCCTTTGCCGCACTTGTGATAACCGGCGCGGCCAATGCCGTAAACTTAACGGACGGCCTTGATGGTCTCGCTATAGGCCCTATGATGATAGCCGCTGCGACTTACATGTTGCTTGCCTATATATCCGGACACTATAAGATTGCTGATTATCTGAATATTGTTCACGTCGTCGGCTCAGGCGAGTTGGCCGTATTCGCAGGCGCTATGGTCGGTGCGAGCCTTGGCTTTCTCTGGTATAACACATATCCGGCTCAGGTCTTTATGGGCGATATCGGCTCACTCTCGCTTGGCGGAGGCCTTGGGATGCTCGCCATATTGACAAAGCACGAAGTGCTACTTGTAATCGTCGGCGGAATATTCGTAGTAGAGACGTTGAGCGTTATATGTCAGGTCGTTTCATTTAAGCTGACGGGCAAGAGGATATTTGCCATGGCACCTCTGCATCATCACTTTGAACTCAAGGGGTGGGCAGAGCCGAAGATAATAGTAAGGTTTTGGATAATAGCGATAATACTCGCACTTGTAGCGATAAGTACCCTGAAGCTCAGGTAATTATAATGATGATGGCGATGGCAAATAAGGTAGCAAATGATATGTATGAGTTAAGTGGTAAGAAGGTGCTCGTAGTAGGCCTTGGCAGAACGGGGCTTTCGGTCGCCAAGTTTTTGAAGTTACGCGAGGCCGTTGTTTCGGTTACCGATACGAGAGTTGAGAGCGAGATTGTTCTCTCCGAAGAATTAACCGCCCTTGGCGTTGAGCTTCAAAGCGGCGGCCATGTTGAAGAGAGCTTTAAAGAGGCAGAGCTTATAGTCGTAAGCCCCGGTGTGGACAGTAGGATTAAGTACTTAAATGACGCACGAGCGCGTGGCGTAGAGGTCATAAGCGATATAGAATTATTCTTCAGGTACGCGGACGTACCGGTAATAGTAATCGCCGGTACGAATGGTAAGTCAACGACGACGATGCTTATAGGAGAGATACTCAGCGGCGCGGGCAAACGGGTATTTGTCGGAGGTAATATAGGTACTCCTGCAACGGATTATTTTTTATCGGAGGCCAATGTTAATTACGATATATGCGTACTTGAGGTAAGCAGTTTTCACCTCGAGACGGTAGGTGCGGCATTTAAGCCGCTCATATCGGTGCTCTTGAATATAACCGAAGACCACCTCGACAGATACGACGACTTTGATGATTACGCAACCACGAAATTCAGAGTCTTTGAGAATCAATCGAGTAGTGATTACGGAGTCGTAAATATGGGTGACTCGTATATAGCGAATCGTTTGAGAGAGATGCAAGCTCTATCTCATCCTACTAAGGTAATAGGGTTTTCGAGTGCCGAGGTATTGACCGAAGGGCTTTACTTAAAAGACGACGATATAGTCTTCTCGGCAGGTGAGATAAAGGAACACTATCCGACCGATGAGTTTCGACTCACGGGAACCCCAAATAAGGAGAACGCGATGGCGGCCATAGCGGTATCTAAGATAATGGGCATAAGTAGTGACGTTGTGATGAGAGGGCTGAAGAACTTCATGGGACTTCCTCACAGGATGGAGTTCATAAGGTCGATAGAAGGGGTTAGCTATATAAATGATTCCAAGTCCACGAATGCCGGAGCTTTATTAAAGGCGATAGAGGGCTTCAAGGGATGCGACGAAGGGGTCGAGCCTTCGTTGATACTCATAGCCGGAGGACGTGATAAGGGCGGAGACTTTGGTTTGCTGAGGGAGAGTGTTTCGTATAAGGTCAAGACCTTGATTGCGATTGGCGAGTGCCGTGAAAAATTCGTGACTAACTTTAGAGAATCGACATCTGTCATACGCGCGGAAGATATGACATCTGCCGTACTCATAGCATTCGCATTGGGCGTAACGGGCGATACGGTCTTGCTCTCGCCCGGATGCTCGAGCTTTGATGCCTTCAAGAACTTCGAGGACAGGGGCGATAGCTTTAGAGAATTGGTGGAGTGGATATAAACGGGAGACCAGAGGTCTAATAGTAATGATACACGCAAGGAATACAGATAGGCTCTTAATCATCTCAACACTCATACTCGTCGTCGTCGGCGTTGTTATGGTCTATTCGACGAGCTACGTCGTTGCCACAAAGAGGTTTGGCAGTGAGTACTTCTTCGTCAAAAAGCAATTGATATTTGCCGCGGCAGGGATAATGCTCTTTATCGTATCGGCGAAGATACCGTACAGGCTTTACAGGCATCTGGCCTATCCGATACTTATATTTGCCATCTTACTCTTACTCTTAATATTCGTTCCAACGCTTAGCCACGAGGCAGGCGGTGCGCGCAGGTGGATAAAGATTATGGGCTTTACCTTTCAGCCCTCTGAGTTTGCTAAGTTCGCTGTGATAATATTTTTAGCCTATTCCTTAGAGGCAAAGCAGAGTGTCATAAAGGATTTTTACGCAGGTTTTTTACCAAACATTATTATACCTGGCGTGGTCATAGCGTTGATAATGTCGGAGCCTGATTTTGGTACCGCCGTGACGCTTACGATACTCGTCTATGTTATGAATTTTGCAGGAGGCGTTAAGTTTAGATACCTCGGCGGATTAACGCTCGCTGTATTGCCGGTGCTTTATTTGGTCGTTACGAACTTCGGCTACATGATGAACAGGATTACGGTCTTCCTTGATCCGTGGAAGGATCCAAGCGGGGCGGGCTTTCAGATGGTGCAGTCCTTCTTGGCCTTTGGTTCGGGCGGGCTGAGTGGTGTGGGGCTTGGCGAGGGTAAGCAAAAATTATTCTTTCTTCCGGAGGCGCATACGGACTTTATATTTTCGATAATAGGCGAGGAGATGGGCCTTATCGGAGCAGGCATTACGATAGCCCTTTATCTGGCCTTCTTCATAAGCGGGACGCGCATTGCCATGCGCGCTAAAGACCTCTTTGGTACTTACTTAGCTCTTGGCCTTACGTTGATGATATCTCTTCAGGCACTTGTGAATATGGCCGTCGTCATGGGGGTTGTTCCGCCAAAGGGTTTGACATTGCCGTTTATAAGTTATGGAGGTACGTCGCTCCTTGTAAGCCTCTTTGCTGTCGGGATAATACTTAATGTCTGCATCGAAGGGAATGAACATTGAGGCTTGTAATGGCCGGCGGCGGTACGGGAGGCCATCTCTTCCCGGCCCTTGCCCTTGCCGATGAATTTAAGAGGCTCGATCCGTCGGTTGAGATAGTATTTATCGGAACAGAGCGTGGCCTTGAGAGTAAGGTCGTACCGAGCAGAGGTTATAAGCTTGAGACACTCGACGTCGAGGGGCTTAAGAAGAGAAGCAGTGGCGCGAAGATAAGGGCTGGGCTCAAGGCCGCTAAAGCAACGATACATTGTTACTCATCTTTAAAGAGGCTTAAGGCTGACGGTGTCATAGGAAGCGGCGGTTACTCATCGGGGCCGGTGGTACTGGCGGCAAGGTTGCTTGGCATAAAGACGGCAATAATAGAACAGAACGCACTGCCGGGGCTTACAAACAGACTACTCGGAAAGATAGCAGGTAGAATTTATCTGTCATTTGAAGAGGCCGTTAAGTTTTTTCCGAGCGGACGCACTATGGTTACCGGTAATCCTATAAGGCGAGGCATACTAAGGGGAGCCGTTGAAAGACGCCGCGGACGCGGCGATAAGAGATTCAGGATATTTGTATTCGGGGGCAGTCAAGGTGCAACGGCAATAAACGCGGCCTTTCTCGATGCGGCAGAGCATTTGGCAGATATATGGGGCTCTCTTGCCGTTATACATCAAAGTGGAAGTGATGGTTATAAGCAGACCGAGGCGGCATATAAGAGGAAGGGCATTAAGGTGGATCTCTACGAATTTATAGACGATATGGCAGGGGCTTACGGCAGTGCCGATCTCGTGGTTTGCAGAGCCGGAGCGACGAGCATAGCCGAGCTTTCGGCCTTTGGTCTGCCCTCGATACTCGTGCCGTACCCTTTTTCATCGGACGGACATCAGGATGTTAACGCAAAGGCGGTTGTCGATAGGGGTGGTGCTTTGATGATACCCCAACATGAATTAACGGGAAGCTCCCTTGCCGCACTCATAAGGAAGCTATACGAAGATCCGACCTTACTTAAGACGATGCGCGATAAGGCCAAGTCTCTTGCAAAGCCAAAGGCGGCTGAGACGATAGTAGGAAATTTTAAAGAGTTCATATCATAAAAGTATTGGGAGTAAAGCTATGTATGGCGGCAGGATAAAGAAGATTCATTTTGTGGGTATAGGCGGCAGCGGCATGTGCGGTATAGCCGAGGTGTTGTTGAATACCGGTTATAAGGTCTCCGGCTCCGACTCTAAGTTAAGCGGCGTTACAAAGAGGCTCGAGTCTCTTGGCGCAGTCATATACGGCGGTCATAAGGGAGAGAATATAGCGGGCGTAGATTGTGTCGTATACTCTTCGGCCGTTAAGGATGATAACCCTGAGCTTATGGAGGCCGAGAGGCGCCAGGTTC
The DNA here is from genome assembly GCA_030631875.1 of Deltaproteobacteria bacterium. Lineage (GTDB taxonomy): Bacteria > Desulfobacterota > GWC2-55-46 > GWC2-55-46 > DRQE01 > DAOVKH01. Next base: position 5,507 of record DAOVKH010000072.1, read on the forward strand.
CTACCATAGCGCGTGCCGAGATGTTGGCAGAGCTTATGCACATGAAGTACGGAGTGCTCATCGCCGGCACGCACGGTAAAACTACGACGACATCTATGGTGGCCTCGATACTTGCCGGCGGAGGCATAGACCCGACGGTCGTTACCGGAGGCAAACTCAATGCCTACGGCTCCAACGCTAAGCTTGGTAATGGAGAGTTTATAGTTGCCGAAGCCGATGAGAGTGACGGAAGTTTTCTTAAGCTCTCGCCTACGATAGCCGTCGTTACGAATATAGATCGCGAGCATATGGATCACTATAAAGACATGGACGAGTTAAAGGGCGCGTTCCTGGACTTTATGAATAAAGTGCCTTTTTATGGTTGCTCTGTTCTGTGCCTCGATCATCCGGCGATTCAGGAATTATTGCCGAGGCTTGAACGTCGCTACATTAGCTTCGGACTTTCAACGCAGGCCGATGTGCATGGCGATTGCATAGAGCACAATAACGGCACTACGAGCTTTGAGGTAGTAAGCTTTGGTCAGAGGCTCGGTAGAGTTACGCTAAATATGCCGGGCATACATAACATACTGAACGCCTTGGCCGCGATTGCCGTTGCCATAGAGCTTGGTATAGACGTAGAGGTCATAGTCAAGGCTCTCGGAGAGTTTAAAGGTGTTGAGCGAAGGTTTCAGATTAAGACTAAAGCCAGCAGTAGTGTAATGGTCGTCGATGATTACGGACACCATCCGATAGAGATTAAAGCCGTCTTGAAGGCTGTAAAGGACGGCTTTAAGGGTAGAAGAGTGATCGCAGTCTTTCAGCCGCACAGGTACTCTCGTACCGAAGAGTTATTCAGCGACTTTAGCGGTGCCTTTAATGATGCCGATGAACTTATAATAACGAGCATATACGCGGCAGGCGAAGACGCTATCGTTGGTGTTGATTCAGAGAGTCTCTGCAGGGCCATAGAAAAACACGGACACAGGAGCGTTACATTCGCAAAAGATTTGGACGGTGTTATAGAGGTAGTCAAAGAACGCACGAAAGATGATGACATAGTTATAACCTTCGGTGCGGGCGATATATGGAAGGTTGCGGACGGCATTGCCGAGTCGTTTAATTAAAGGAGGCGTAGGAACGTGGCGGAACAATACCAGTTATTCTTCGTACAGCGCTTTAAGGGTAAGGTCTTATTTGATGTTCCGATGAGTCAGTATACCTCTCTTGGTATAGGTGGGGCCGCCGATGTTATGGCCTTCCCTAAGGATGAATCGGATCTTAAAGATTTGCTCTCCTTTGCCAACACAAAGAAGTTTCCGCTATTCATACTTGGCGGAGGAACGAACCTGCTCGTCAAGGATAGAGGCATGGACGGTATCGTCGTAAATATGTGTGAGGGTTTCAAGGATATTGTTTGGGCCGGAGACGATGGCGATACAAAGGTCGTCGTCGGTGCGGGCGTTACACTCTCTTTACTCCTTAAGAGGTGTAAGGAGCGCGGCCTCTCCGGACTTGAGTTTGCCGCGGGCATACCCGGCACCGTAGGCGGGGCTACTATAATGAACGCCGGAGCTTACGGCTCTGAACTGAGTTGCGTCGTAGAGGGTGTAGAGGTACTTAACCTTAAGGGTAAGAAGAGTTTTATATCGGCAAAGGACGTAGGGTTTTCCTATAGAGGGAGTTCTTTGCCGGAAGGCTCGGTTGTTATACGAGTGCATATGAGCTTTAAGGCCGAGGAGGCTTCGGTCATAGAAGAGAAGATAAAGGAGTTCAGGGCGAAGCGTGAGACCACAAGCCCTATAAAGTGTCCAAGCGCGGGTTCGATATTTAAGAACCCTGAAGAAGGCGTTGCCGGACGCCTGATAGAAGAAGCGGGCTTCAAGGGCGTATCGGTCGGAGACGCTGAGGTGTCGGATGTTCATGCTAATTATATAGTTAATCGTGGTAACGCAAAGGCCGCCGACGTACTCGGCCTCATGGCGCGCATAAGGGATAAGGTATATAGTCAAACCGGCATTTCACTTGAGCCGGAAGTTAAAGTAGTGGGAAGAGATTAAGTTTATGAGCAAGAGTGACGACAGCATAGACGGCATAGAAGAGAAGAGAGCCTTCTTCAAGAGAAAGAAGATAGGCGTTCTCATGGGCGGGGTATCCGAAGAGCGTGAGATATCTCTGAAGAGCGGAAGCGCTGTAGTGAAGGCGTTAGAGACGATGGGCTATAAGGTCGTCGCGATAGATGTCAGAGGAAAGAGTGTAGTTAATACTTTGCTCGAAGAAGAAATTGAAGTAGCCTTTATAGCCCTGCACGGTCGTGGCGGCGAGGATGGTACTATTCAAGGCCTCTTAGAGGTAATGGAGATTCCTTATACAGGCTCAGGTGTTAAGGCAAGTGCCATTGCGATGGATAAGGTCGCAACTAAGATGATCTTTCTTCACTGCGATGTGCCGACCCCCGACTTTAGAGTTGTAACGGATAAGGTCACCACAAAGCTTCCTATGGACTTGCCGGTAATGGTTAAGCCCGCCTCTCA
>DAOVKH010000034.1 GCA_030631875.1 Deltaproteobacteria bacterium
AGACGCGCCTGTCGTTAAGATAGTCAACTTCATCCTAACCGACGCCATTAAGAAGGGGGCCAGTGATATTCATATAGAGCCATACGAGAAGTCCTTCCGTGTGCGCTACAGGGTTGACGGTGTTCTCTTTGAGACGATGAAACCTCCCATGAAGCTCAGAAACGCCATCGTATCGAGGATTAAGATTATGGCCCAGCTCGATATCGCCGAGAGAAGGCTTCCTCAAGATGGTAGGATTAAATTGAAGCTTGGTAAGAATAAAGAGATGGATTACAGGGTTAGTATCTTGCCGACGCTATTTGGCGAGAAGGTCTGTTGCAGGCTTCTCGATAAGAGTAACCTTCAGCTCGATATGACCAAGCTCGGATTCGAGCAGAAGGCCTTGGACGATTTCTTAAGCGCAATTCATAAACCGTGGGGAATCGTGCTCGTAACGGGGCCTACGGGAAGTGGTAAAACTACCACTCTATACTCGGCTCTTTCGGACCTTAACAAGGTCAGTGAAAATATATCTACCGCGGAAGACCCGGTTGAGTTTAACCTGATGGGTATCAATCAGGTTCAGATGCACGACGACATAGGGCTTAACTTTGCCGCCGCTTTGAGGAGCTTCTTGAGGCAGGACCCTGACATATTGATGGTCGGAGAGATTCGTGATTACGAAACCGCCGAGATAGCCATTAAGGCCGCCCTGACAGGGCATATGGTCTTGTCTACGCTCCACACTAACGACGCACCGTCTACGGTAAACAGGTTGCTTAATATGGGTATTGAGCCCTTCCTCGTCTCATCATCATGTAACCTTATTCTGGCTCAAAGGTTGGCGAGAAAGGTCTGTGAGCACTGTAAAGAAGACGCACCGGTTGATGAGAAGACACTCCTTGAGGTCGGCTTTACCCCCGAGGATGCCGCCAAGGTTATACCTGTTAAAGGGGCAGGATGCCCTGAGTGCGGAGGCACGGGTTGTAAGGGCAGGATTGCGCTATACGAGGTAATGCCCTTTAACGATAACCTTAAAGAAGGTGTCTTGAATGGTGCATCAACGGCCGAAATCAAGGCTCAGATGATAAAGGACGGGGTAAAGAGTCTTAGGTTGAGCGGGCTTGGTAAGGTTGCCGAAGGTACGGCAAACCTCGAAGAGATACTCAGGGTTACCATGGCCGATTAGGGGGGCTTATCTTTACGGCTTTCTTGTCGTCGATAAATTTAGTGTTATAGTAGGGATTACGACGGTAATTTTAAATACTTAATCTTAAGGAGCATACGGGTATGGGTGTAGAAGGCGCAGGAATACCACCAACACAACAGATAGATATGCAGAGCCTCTTGAAGGGGCTGATAGAGCAAGGAGGGTCGGATTTGCATATATCTGCCGGTTCGCCTCCGAGAATGAGGGTATCGGGAAGTCTGATTCCAATGAAGACACCGCCGCTGACGCCTGTTAACACAAAGCAGATGTGTTACTCTATAATGACCGATACTCAGAAGCATGAATTCGAAGAAGAAAATGAGCTCGACCTCTCATTTGGCATAAAGGGGGTTTCAAGGTTTAGGGGGAATATATTCGTTCAGAGGGGTGCCGTTGCCGGAGTATTCAGGGCGATTCCATTTGGCATTAAGACCCTCGAAGAATTAGGGCTACCGCCCATTGCTACGGAGTTCAGCAAGAAACCAAGGGGGCTGATACTCATAACAGGCCCTACGGGAAGCGGAAAGTCTACGACGTTAGCCGCCATTATAAATAAGATTAACGAAGAAAGACAAGACCACATAGTTACAATAGAAGATCCGATTGAGTATATCCATAAGTCAAAGATGTCGCTCGTCAACCAAAGAGAGGTTGGCTCCGATACGCATAGCTTTAAGAAGGCCATAAAGTCTGTTCTCAGGCAAGACCCTGACGTTGTTCTCTTGGGCGAGCTTCGAGATATGGAGACCATTGAGACGGCTCTTACCATCGCCGAGACAGGCCATCTCTGCTTTGCCACACTCCATACCAACTCCTGCGTGCAGACTATAAACAGGGTCGTCGACGTATTTCCGTCACACCAACAGCCGCAGATAAGGGCGCAATTGTCATTCGTCCTTGAGGGGGTCTTCTCTCAGATACTCGTCGTAACGGCCGACGGTAAGGGTAGGGCTATGGCACTTGAGGTTATGGTCCCTAATTCAGCGATAAGAAATCTCATACGTGAGGATAAGGTTCACCAGATATATTCGCAGATGCAGGTCGGGCAATCAAAGTTCGGTATGCAGACGATGAACCAAAGCCTCATGACACTGTATACAAGAAGGATTATAACGATGGACGAGGCCTTTGGAAGGAGTCCCGATGCCGAAGAGCTTCGCCAGATGATGGTCAACTCCGGACAGATGAAGCCGGGCATGGGTATGAGGCCAAGGCCTAAGTAAGGTATAAGATTAAGACACTACCCTTGTGTCCTTAATAAGCAGGTAATGGAGAACTATGCCAAAGTTTGAATATAATGGAAAGACAAATGCCGGTAGGCCGACCTCAGGTGTAATAACGGCAAAGGATATTGCCGCCGCGCAGGTCGCCCTAAAGAAAAAGCAGATAGTCGCCACCTCTTTAACAGAGAAGGCCGGTGGTTTAGGCTCAATTGAGCTCACTATTCCGGGTTTTGGCCCTAAGGTTGAGACTAAAGAGATAGTCATCTTCACGCGTCAGTTTGCCACCATGATAGATGCCGGTCTGCCACTTGTTCAGTGCCTTGATATTCTCGGATCTCAACAGGAGAACGCTCTATTTAAGAAGATATTAGGTGAGATTAAAGCGAGCGTTGAGGGCGGTTCTACATTTGCCGAGGCGCTGAAGAAACACCCAGACACCTTCGACGATCTCTTTGTTAACCTCGTAGCCGCAGGTGAGGTCGGCGGTATACTTGATACCATCCTGAACAGGCTTTCAGGCTTCATGGAGAAGTCCGCTAAGCTCAAAGGTAAGATTAAAGGCGCTCTGACCTATCCGGTGGCCGTTATTGTCATAGCCGCTGTCGTCGTTTCAGGACTACTTATATTTGTTGTCCCTATATTCGAAGATATGTTCGCGGGCTTTGGTAGTGCCCTTCCTATGCCTACCCAGGTAGTTGTTATAATGAGTGATACCATCAAGGCCTATTGGTATATGATCTTAGGTGTTATCTTCGGTACTATATTCGGACTTAAAAGGTGGCATAAGACCAAGACCGGAAAGCGTATACTCGACGGTATATTCCTAAAGATGCCCGTTGCCGGAGACCTCTTGAGTAAGACGGCCGTTGCCAGATTTACGCGTACACTCGGAACGATGATGTCAAGTGGTGTACCAATACTTGAGGCCCTTGAGATAGTCGCCAAGACGGCCGGAAATGTCGTCATTGAGGCCGCCATTATGAAAGCAAGAGGTAAACTTGGCGAGGGTAGTACACTTGCCGAGCCGCTTGCCGAGACAGGTGTCTTCCCTGGAATGGTTACACAGATGATAAGTGTCGGTGAATCGACCGGTGCTATGGATACCATGCTCAACAAGATTGCCGACTTCTATGAAGACGAGGTCGATGCCTCGGTCGATTCCATGACAGCTCTCATAGAGCCTATGCTTATGGCCTTCCTGGGTGTTGTAGTCGGAGGACTTGTTATAGCCCTTTACCTGCCAATCTTCTCGCTTGCAGGCGCCGTCGGAGCGTAAGAGACGCTATGGTCTCGCAAGCGGTATCCCCACCACGCTCAATTAGGGCAAAGCTCCTTGCCATGATGGTCGCGAGGGTTCTCTTAGCCCTTGCCTTCCTCGGTGTTACAACTTGGTTTCAAGTAAGCCAAGGATCCTTATCTGAGACCCTCTTCTATCCGCTCTATGTGATAGCGGCCTTCGTAGGGCTGATAACCTTATTTTATGCTCTGATACTTAGCAGGGTTCGTAACCTAAGGCTCTTTGCCTATATACAGGTTACAATCGATGTAATTACTATATCGGTGATAGTCTATGTGACCGGCGGCATAGTAAGTTACCTGAATATTCTCTATCCGCTGCTCGTTATAGGTAGTTCAATCGTTCTCGACAGAAGAGGCGCGTACTATACAGCGGCCATATCGAGTATAATCTACGGGGTCTTGATAGACCTTGAGTTCTATCGCTTGCTCCCGGCAAAGCATCAGATATTCTACTCTCCGGTGGATTCAACGTGGGAAGATGTCGTTACCACTATCGCCTCCAACATACTTGCCTTCTTTATAGTCGCCTACCTGGCAGGTTACTTGGCGGAAAAGACTGCGAGGATAGAGAGGGAACTCCATGAGAAAGATATTGACTTCGATAGGCTCGAACACCTAAACCGGCAGATAGTCGATAATATTCCTACAGGTATTATGACTATCGATGAGGCGGGTAGAGTAACATCTTTCAATCGCGCGGCCGTCGATATAACCGGCCACACATTGAGGGACGTCTACTATAAGAGCATGAACGAGATATTCCCGGCTCTGAGCGGCCTCTTGGACGACGTAAGTACCACTGACTTAAGCGTTGAGAGAGAGTGCGAGACCAAGAGTGGTCTAAGTATATCCCTTGGTCTGGTCCTATCTCCGGGGCAAGGTGAAGACATGGCCAATGTGGTAATCTTTCAGGATCTAACCCAGATGAAGAGGCTGGAAGAAGAACTGCGCCGTGACGACAGGCTTAAGGCTCTCGGAGAATTATCTGCCGCAATAGCCCATGAGATACGTAATCCTCTGGCCTCTATAAGCGGTTCCGTGCAGGTCTTAAGAGAAGAACTCAGTGCCGATGCCCTCACAGGAGACAGGCGTCACTTGATGGAGATAGTCGTTAGAGAGACCGAGAGGCTAAACGCCCTTATAACGGACTTTCTCTTATTCGCTAAGCCGGCCGATGGTAAGACCGAGTCCTTTGACGTAGCCGAGGTCATAGGTGAAACAGTTAAGGTCTTCTCTAATAGCCCCGAGGCCGCGGGAATAGACATACGCACTTTGCCGGAGCCTGAAGATAAGGACGATATTCAAAGTGCCTTTGTCGATGGTAATAGAAGGCAGTTGTCTCAAGTCTTTTGGAATCTCTTACTCAATGCGTCTATATCCATGAAAGATCTTAATAGCGGCAAGATAGAAGGCTCTTCTAAACTTACGGTAAGTAAGAAGACAATACGAGGCGGAGGTGAAGTAGCCCTTGAAGGTTCTATAGAGATAGCCATCACCGACAGCGGTAAAGGTATTGCTCCTGAGAATATTGAACGTATATTTGATCCTTTCTTCTCCACAAGGGAACTCGGTACAGGCCTGGGGTTGTCTTTGGCACACAGGATAATCGAGAGCCACGGCGGTAGGATTGAGGTTACGAGCGAGCTTGGCACAGGCACTACATTTAAGGTGATACTCCCTCTTCGGGTAGAGCACCCTTAAGAAGATAATATTTAAAGGATAGGTAAAGGGCTTCTATGGTAAAGGCATCCGCTAAGAGAAGGTTGATGGTCGTAGACGACGAAGAGAGCATGAGAGAGTTTCTCTGCATCATGCTCGGTAAGGAGGGCTATGATGTCGTAGGCTTCTCCTCAGGTGAAAGGGCCGTTGAGTACTTTAAGGCCAATCCAACGGAGCTTGTCATCACCGACATGAGTATGCCCGGCATGGACGGCCTTGAGCTTCTAAAGACGTTAAAGGAGATAAGCCCTGAGGTTATAGTCATAATCATAACCGCCTACGCCTCGGTAGATACCGCCATAGAGGCTATGAAGGCAGGGGCGTATGATTACTTTACAAAGCCGTTTAATGTTGACGATATAAATATACATATAAAGAGAGCCCTTGAGTGGAGACGCCTTGAGGTAGAGAATGCTCTACTTAAGAAGGACTTTCAGTCGAAGTACGGCTTCGACAATCTCATCGGCGCTTCACCTCCGATGGTGGAGGTCTACGACCTTATAAAGAGTGTGGCCGGTACTAAGACGAACGTATTGATAGTGGGCCAGTCCGGCACAGGCAAAGAGCTTGTCGCCAAGGCCGTACACAATGAAAGTCCGAGGAGGGATAAGCCCTTTGTTACGATAAATTGCGGTGCAATACCGGAGAACCTCCTCGAAAGCGAATTATTTGGTCATCGTAAGGGAGCTTTTACCGGGGCTATAGCCAATAAGACGGGCTTAGCTGAGATGGCCGACGGCGGTACTCTATTCTTAGATGAAATAACCGAGCTTCCGTTAAATCTTCAGGTGAAGCTCTTGAGGTTCATTCAAGACAGAACCGTCAGGAGTGTCGGCGCAACCGATGAAAGATCCGTCGATATAAGGCTAATAGCCGCTACCAACAGAGACGTAGAAGAGGAGGTCTCAAAGGGAAGTTTTAGGGAAGACCTCTTTTACAGATTAAATGTCATACGTATAGACCTTCCGCCATTGAGTGCGCGTGGTGAGGATATAATCTCGCTGGCAAAGTATTTTCTCAATAAGTATAACTCGGAGCACGGTAAGTCCGTTAAGAATTTATCCGACGAGGCCGCGGAGCTTCTATTGGGTTATGGCTATCCGGGTAATGTCAGAGAGCTTGAAAACGCCATAGAGCGAGCCGTTGCAATAGAATCAGGCGAGTCTCTAAGTGCCGAGAGCCTGCCTCCAACGATAACCGGTATGGGTGGCTCTAAGTCTACAGATAAGGCGGAGACGGACAATGAATCACCAATAAAAGAGATACCGCCCGAAGGGGTAGACCTCGAAGGGATATTATTCGACTATGAACGTCGTATTGTGGAAGAAGCGTTGAAGGCCTCAGGCGGGGTAAAGAAGAAGGCGGCCGTACTACTCGGAATAAGCTTCCGTTCTTTGAGATACAAGCTGGCTAAATACGAAGAAGAGGATGACGGGAAAGCGATGATAAAGTGACAAAAAATGTCAATGCTTGGCAAAAAGTGTCACTATTGTTGCTTTAAGATAGAAGAAGAATTATAACTCATTGTTTTTAAAGGCTTTGTCTTGTTGGCATTCTCTTTGCATACTATATGGCTTAGAGAGTAAAAGATATTAAGCTTGTGTTTTTTAAATGCAGGTAATTAAAAAAAAGAAGGTACGAAAGGAGAAATAACCATGTCTTTACAGAAAATAGTTAGGAAGGTAAAGAGAGAAGACGGCTTTACACTCGTTGAGCTTCTCATCGTTGTTGCTATTATTGCGATTTTGGCGGCCATCGCCATACCGCAGTTCTCAGCTTACAGAAAGAGGGGTTATGCGGCAACGTTGAACTCCGATGCCAAGAACGCTCTTACAGCGGCAATGGCTAAGATTGCCGATGATCCGGCGATAGTAGCGGCAGATATAACTGCCGCTTTGTGTGAAGACCTTCAAGGTGCCGGTTATAACCCGTCGGATGTTGCTACGTGTACGATCACATTCGCGAACGCTACAGACTTCACCATTACCATTTCACCGCTTGCAGGTTCTGCGGCCGCGGGTGAGGTAGACAATGCAGTCATTACAGGAAGTGGTTCATGGAGTTCAAGATCAACACCGCTCTAAGAACCACTTAAGTATCTACTTTAATATCGTAGATTTAAGAGAGGCAGGGTATTATACCCTGCCTCTCTTTTTTTATTCTTGACATAACTTTACCCCTATTATAAACTTCGATTATCGTTGAAGTATTTAATTACCAATGGTTATTCACTTCTTTTTTTGGGGGAGTATTGAATAGTCCAGATCAAAAATATCTGAGAGAAGGGGGAGTTTTCATGTCGGATAATAAAGAGGTAAAGGTAGCGATACTTGGGCTTGGAAGGGTTGGCAGTAAGTTTATGGGTAAGCTTGCCGAAAAGAGCAGTAATGGCATAAAGATAGTAGCGGCCGCTGAGAGAGATTCGGCTTCTGCCGGCATAGAAGAGGCCAAGAGCCAGGGCGTTGCCGTCCATAATGACAGTAAGGATGTCGTCGCCATGGGCGAGGATATAGATATAATATTCGATCTTACAGGAAATGTTGAAGCAAGGAAGGCCTTAAGGAGTGATCTCGCAAGGTCCGGGAATCAGCACACGGTCATCGCACCGGAGGTTGTAGCGTTCCTCATATGGGACCTTATGGGCGGCGAGAGTGGCGCGTTGCCAAGAGACGCAGGAAAGAGCGGTTACTAATTTTTAAAATAGAGTTGTGATTTTTTATGAGAGGGGCGCATACGCCCCTCTTTTTTTATTTCTTTTTCCACTCTTAATTGTGCCTTGCCATAGTATCGCCTCGGAGTTATACTCGTATCTATAAGAGAGGGCTTTGAGTATGTCATTTAAAGACAGATTGATGGCAAAGATATTTACGGCCATACCTTCGCTTGGAAGGAGAGCCGCCAAGAGTATCTTATCTACCGGGGAGGGTATCGATATGAAGAGAGAAATACCGTGGAAGCCGTTCACAAAGGATATTAAAGACGCGCGAGTAGCACTCGTCACTACGTCAGGCGTGCACCTTTCAGGAGACACCCCCTTCGATATGGTAGACCCTAACGGAGATCCTACCTTTAGAGTTATTTCTAATGAGAGCGATATTAAAGACTTGACCATAACGCATGATTACTATGACCATAGTGACGCCGACAAGGATATGAATATAGTCTTCCCCTTGGAGCGTCTGCGTGAGATGGTAGCCGAAGGTGCTTTAGGCTCTCTTGCCAAAGAACACTACGGACTTATGGGACACTTAAAGGAAGGCCACGTCGAGACACTCATAAACGAGACGGCCCCGGAGATAGCCCGGAGGCTCATTGCCGATAATGTTGACTGCGTATTGCTCACCCCCGGATGAATCACCTGTAACCGGTCGGTCGGACTGGTACAAAGAGTAATTGAAGCGGCCGGCATACCTACGATAGGTGTGACGATCGTGCGTGAGCTTACAGAAGAGGTGGGGGTCTCAAGGGCGGTATTCCTTAAGTGGCCGATGGGGCATCCCATAGGCGAACCGAACTTTCCGAGAGGCCAACGCGTTGTCATCGAACGTGCCTTTGATGCTCTAAAAAAGATAGAAGAACCCGGGACGATAATCGACCTTCCATTCAGATGGAAACGACGTGGCGACTTTGAGGTTGGTTGAGTATAGACGGTACTTTTGCGGCTTTTTATCTTAATGGAATTAGAGTATTTTAAGGTTCGAATTATCTTGACTAACGCTTCTGAAAATTGCTAAAATCAAGGTCTTTTACGGTACTTAAAACTCATGAATCTAAAGACCTTTAAAAAGGGTGTACACCCTTCATATAATAAAGAACTAAGTTCCGGTGCAGCGGTCGTGACCGCGAAGCTTCCTGAGCGCGTCGTAATTCCTCTTAGTCAGCACATTGGTGCTCCGGCCGAAGCTATAGTCAAGAAGGGTGACCTCGTCGAAGAGGGCCAAAAGATTGGCGAGGCCAACTCCTTTGTTTCGGCTCCGGTACACGCCAGCATATCAGGCAAGGTCAAAGAGGTTGCCATGCATCCTCACGCCTCAGGGGGCAAGGTGCTCTCTGTTGTCATAGAAGGCGACGGCGAGACGAAGAGCTGGCCTTCAAGTGATATAATAGGGCTTGACCTTTCGACCTTTGACACCGAAGTCATAAGGCTTCTCATTAGGAGTGCCGGCATCGTAGGTATGGGTGGTGCCGCCTTCCCGACATCCGTTAAACTCTCACCACCAAAAGATAAGTCCATAGACAGTGTCATCCTTAACGGATGCGAGTGTGAACCATATCTGACGGCAGATGAGCGTGTTATGGTCGAAGAGGCCGGTAAGGTAGTATGGGGCTTAAAGGCTATAATGAAGTCCGTTGGTGCCGCTAAGGGTTATATAGGTGTTGAGGATAATAAACCAACTGCCATAGAGGCATTATCTAAGGTCTTGGACGGCGATAGTTCCCTTAAGAAAGATATAGAGATAGTATTGCTTGAGACCAAGTACCCGCAAGGGGCCGAGAAGATGCTCATAGATGCGGTCTTGGGCAGGGTCGTGCCTTTGGGACGACTTCCACTCGACGTAGGTGTTGTCGTCAACAACGTCGGTACGGCGGCTGTCGTATACGATGCCATCAAGGATGAAAAGCCTCTCATAGAGAGGATAGTTACCATTAGCGGAAACGGCATTACAACGCCAAAAAACCTTCTCGTAAGGGTCGGAACGAGCTTTGCAGATGTCATCGAGGAATGTGGCGGTCTTAAGGGAAGTGGTGAAAAAGAAGTATTAAATGGCGGCCCTATGATGGGTATTGCCCAACGTTCTTTGGACGTACCGGTTACAAAGGGAACCTCCGGCATTACAGTACTCGATGCCGATACCGTAAAACCTCTGGACTTTAAGGCGTGCATAAAGTGCGCGAGTTGTGTTGAGGTTTGCCCCATGAATTTGATGCCATACAGGCTTGGAGACCAGGGCAGGCTTGCAATGACCGAGGACTTTAAGGCATGGAGCGGTGTGAGTTGTATTGAGTGTGGCTGCTGTTCATTCGTATGTCCGTCGAAGAGGCCGCTTGTGCAGTGGATACGCCTGGGTAAGATTAACCTGAGAGAATTGGAACGCGCCCAAAGTTCTTGACAGATAGAGTGAGCTTTGCGGTTTAATTGACTGTATTAAAAGGGTAAACAAAGTAAATGGCTGAAGATAAGAAAGATATTCAAGGCGGTGGAGCAAGTGAAGCTCCCTTTATAGTATCCTCGTCTCCGCATCTTCTTAAGGATGAATCCATCCCCAAGATAATGCACACGGTCATAGCCGCGCTCTTGCCGGCGATGGCGGTCAGTGTATATTTCTTCCGTCTTGATGCGCTTATATTGATAGTAACCTGCCTCGTCGCGTCACTCGCAACGGAGTATGTTATTCAGCGTCTTCTCGGCAAACCCATTACTATATATGACGGCAGTGCGGCCATAACGGGAATACTTCTGGCTCTGACACTACCTCCGAGCTTCCCGATACACGGCGCAATAATAGGTAGTGTATTTGCCATAGCCATAGGTAAGCAGATATTCGGCGGTTTGGGCTATAATATATTCAACCCCGCTTTGCTTGGTCGTGCATTCTTGCAGGCAACTTACCCTGTACTTATAACCACATGGACCGACCCTGCTACCATGCAGGCATTGGGCGAAGGGGTAGACGTTATAGCCGCGGCCACACCACTTGCGATGTTGAAGTTCGAGGGAGAGATATTTAAACACACTTGGGATTTGATACTTGGCAACATACCCGGC
>DAOVKH010000092.1 GCA_030631875.1 Deltaproteobacteria bacterium
CCACCTCAAAGGAAGTACGACCATTGCCAAAGGCTCGACCATCGAGGAGGGTGTGAAGATAACAGACTCAACTATCGGGGCAAATACCACCATTAAATCGCACTCTGTCATAGAAGACTCCCGCACGGGCAAGGATACATCAATAGGCCCGTTCGCTCGCCTAAGGCCCGGTACGATAATCAGGGACAACGCCAGAATCGGAAACTTCGTAGAGGTTAAGAACTCTACCATAGGCAGAGGAACAAAGGCCGGACACCTGAGCTACATTGGAGACAGCACAATAGGCCAAGACGTTAACATCGGTGCCGGAGTGCTTACCTGCAACTACGACGGAAAGTACAAGTACCGTACTGTAATAAAGGACAACGCCTTCATCGGCAGTGACACTCAACTCATAGCACCCGTTACGATAGGCAAAGGCGCGTATATCGGAAGCGGCTCGACCATAACAAAAGACGTAGCACCAAACTCTCTGGCACTATCGAGAGCCGAAGAGACGGCTATACCTAACTGGGCTACAAAGAAACGCAAGAAGAAGACTTAGAATAAAGACAGAGAAGGTGACTTTATTATGTGCGGAATAGTAGGATACATTGGAAGAGGTCAGGCAGGCGAAGCAATACTCGAAGGCCTAAAGAAACTCGAGTACCGCGGCTACGACTCGGCCGGCATGGCCATACTTAACGATGGCGATGTAACGCTCCTAAGGAGCGAGGGTAAGATGAAGAACTTGGTCGAGTTGGCCAAGAGCACGCCACACGCCGGGCACATAGGAATAGGACATACGCGCTGGGCAACACACGGTCGCCCAAGCGAGGCCAACGCGCACCCTCACTTAGAGGCAGGCGTGGCGGTCGTGCATAACGGCATAATAGAGAACTACCTCTCACTTAGAAAAGAGCTCTCCAAGGACGGCGCTGAATTTAAGTCCGAGACCGACACAGAGATACTCGCCCACCTGATAGCACGCGAGATGCGAGCCACAAAGGATTTAGAGGCGGCCGTAATGCGTGCGCTTAAGTACGTTAAGGGAACTTACGCTCTGGCCGTAATATCAGTAGACGACCCGGATAAGATTGTAGGCGCGCGCATGGAGTGTCCGCTCGTAGTGGGCATCGGACGAGGCGACTCCGAAGAAGCCGTCATATCATCGGACATACCGGCGATAATGGAGATTACAAAAGAGGCGATATTCTTAAATGACGGCGAGATAGTAACCATCACCAAAGACACCATCGATGTAAAGACACTTGACGGCAAAGAGGTTACAAAGACACCTCGCACGATAGACTGGAGCCCCGTCATGGCCGAGAAGGACGGCTACCGCCACTTCATGCTAAAGGAGATCTTCGAACAACCCAGGGCCGTAACCGATACCTTTCGCGGTCAGGTGATGGAAGAAGAAGGCGACGTATTCTTCGAAGACTTCGAAGGGCTTAATATCACAGGTATCGAACGCATCTATATAATCGCCTGCGGTACGAGCTGGCACTCGGCTCTGATAGGTAAGTTCTTGATAGAAGAATTTACCGGCATACCAACAGAGGTAGACCTTGCGAGCGAATTCAGATACAGAGACCCTCTGGCAAATGAAAAGACTTTAATCATCGCCATATCTCAATCCGGTGAAACGGCCGATACGCTTGCCGCCATAAAAGAAGCCAAGCGCAAGGGTGCGCCCGTCGTAGCGATATGCAATGTAATCGAGAGTTCCATCAGCAGAGAATCACTTACCACCATCTACACGCACGCAGGCCCTGAGATAGGTGTAGCCTCGACAAAGGCCTTTACCACTCAGCTTACGGCTCTATACCTGCTTTCGATATTCATAGCACGCAGGCGTGGTTCGGTGGATAAGGATTTGGGCGTGGAATTGATTCAAGAATTAACCAAATTACCTCACAAGATAGAAGAGAGCCTCCACACCGAAGAGGCCATAATAAAGATAGCAAAGAAGTACTTTCACGCAACGGACTTCCTATACTTGGCGCGCGGCATAAACTACCCTATAGCCTTGGAAGGAGCGCTTAAGCTAAAGGAAATATCCTACATACACGCCGAAGGCTACCCGGCCGGAGAGATGAAGCACGGCCCAATAGCCCTAATAGATGAAGATATGCCGGTCGTCGTCGTCGCTACACGCGACAGCCACTACCCGAAGGTAGTAGCCAATATAGAAGAAGTAAAGGCGCGCGGAGGCTCTGTCATAGCCGTTGTGAATGAGGGTGACGTAGACGTTACGGCAATAGCCGATGAGGTGATAGTCATACCTCACACAACGCACCACCTATCACCCATAATTGCGCCAGTACCTCTACAGCTACTGGCATACCACATAGCCGTCCTTAAGGGTACCGACGTTGATCAGCCACGTAACCTCGCCAAGAGCGTTACGGTCGAATAAGGACATAACGATGCCGGAAAACTCAACCATAACATTAATCTACTTTATCGGAGCATACCTCATAGGCTCGATACCAAGCGGAATTATAGCGGTAAAAATCCTTGGAGGCAAAGACCCTCGAAAGGCCGGTAGCGGTAATATCGGTGCTACGAACGTCGTTAGGACATCTGGGAAGAAGGCCGGCATAATTACCCTGATAGGTGACGCGCTGAAGGGTGCTCTGCCCGTCTACGTGGTAATGACCCTAACGCCGGAAGCTATGGTAGTGAGCATTACGGCTATCTTGGCCTTTCTCGGCCATCTATTCCCGATATACCTGAGGTTTAAGGGCGGTAAGGGTGTGGCAACGGCTCTGGGGATAATGCTCGTCATCTCGCCCGTGGCTATAGCCATCAGCGTAGTGGTCTTTATATTGATCGTATTTATCACACGCTACGTCTCGATAGGTTCAATATCTGCGGCACTCTCCATGCCCATAACCCTAAGTATTATGAAAAAAGACAGCATGGCGGGTATCAGCGAATACTACATACTGCTTACCATAGCGATAGCTATTCTCATAGTGCTTAAGCACCACGCCAACATACTGCGCATACTAAGAGGCACTGAACATAAGGTCGGCAAGAAGAAGGACTGACTTTACCCTGCTTATTCTCCTCTTGCGCCAGCTCTGGCCCTTACGGCTCTTTCAAGCTCGGCCTTAGCCACCTTGTCATTCGGGTCTCTCTTTAATATCTCCTCAAACTCTACAATGGCCTCTTCCCATAGGCCACCGTCCATATAGATGCGAACAAGGTTATACCTCACCGCCATAAAGTCGCCATTAAGCTCCAAGGCGCGACGATATATCCCGATGGCTTCATCTGTGCGCCCCTGCTTCCTATATAAGATACCAAGGTAGTTATACGATTTAAGGTTGTGGGCCTCAAGCACTACTGCTGTCTCCAGGTGTTCTATTGCTCCGTCCATATCACCGTAGGCGTCCAATGCCTTGGCAAGGTTATAGTGCGCCTCGCTATAGCCCGGCGCCAATAGTAATGCCTCATTGAACCTAAGTATAGCCTCGTAGAGACGACCCTCTAAGACGTATAATCCGCCGAGGTTATTGTAGAACCTCGGATCCTCGGGATCGAGCCGCAGAGCCTCCTCAAAGCCTTCAATGGCTTCATCCAATTCCTCTGTGCTTACATACGATATCGCGCGGTTGCTATGGAACTTGGCATCATCGGACTTTATCGCTATGGCCTTAGAGAACTCTTCTATAGCCAATTCATAGAAGCCTACCCCATGCAGAGCCAGACCGGCATTATTATGCCCCCTTGCCTTTGCGGGGCTACCCATCGCTACGTGATACCAAAGGGTCATATCAAGGAGCCAGATACTATTCCTCTTAAATGTAGCGACTCCGAAAGAAAGAACGATTATAATCGCTATTAGACATATAAGCCTCTTATTGGCAGGCTCTCTCTTTATTGCATTTAAAGACATACAAGACCTATCCCTTTGAATTCTCAACCTTCAATCTCTCTGAGGTTATCAGATTGACGACAATTATGCAACGAAGTCAGCCGCACTGCCTCTTTTTTAAGCACCAACGGCCATTGGTGTATAAAAAAAGAACTCGTCGCCCCTCTTTTTCCCTTAAAAAGCCAGTATTTATGGCACCAAGAACTTCGGCATAAAGATTGCATAGTATATTACTTTACATGCAAAATAGGCTGTGTTAAGGTCTTATACTTAGGCTTAAGCTTTATTAGGAGGAACTAAAGATGAAAAAGATAGAGGCTATAATAAAACCCTTCAAGCTCGATGAAGTAAAGGAAGCCCTCAACGACATCGGTATTCAAGGCATTACCGTAACCGAGGTAAAGGGCTTTGGACGACAAAAAGGACACACCGAGCTATACCGTGGTGCCGAGTATGTAGTCGACTTCCTGCCAAAGATAAAGCTTGAGGTCATCGTAACTGAAGACTCCGCCCCGAAGGTCGTAGAGACCATCGTAGAAGCGGCCAAGACAGGCAGAATCGGCGACGGCAAGGTATTTGTAATGCCGATAGAAGAGGTCGTACGCATACGCACCGGAGAAACAGGCGAAGAGGCCATATAGATAGACCGATTGAGAGAGAAAGCTGGCAACACAGACTTTGCCGACTTACTAAAACCTAACTAACCCTATAAGGAGTAATAGACGCAATGACGCCAAAGGAAGCTGTAAACTTCGCAAAAGAAAATAACGCCAGAATGGTAGATATCAAGTTTCTGGACTTTATAGGTACGTGGCAGCACTTCACCATACCTGTCTCGCAATTCGACGAGGCCCTATTTGAAGACGGACTCGGCTTCGACGGATCGAGTATCCGTGGATGGGCGCCAATACACGCAAGCGACATGATAGTCATCCCCGACCCGACGACGGCCGTCATGGATCCCTTCATGGAGACACCAACACTTAGCCTTACATGTAACGTATTCGACCCTATAACAAAAGAACCATACTCGAGAGACCCGCGCTACATAGCACAGAAGGCCGAGGCATACCTCAAATCCACCGGCATAGGCGATGAGATATACTTCGGCCCCGAGCCGGAGTTCTTCATCTTCGACGGCATACGCTATAATAGCAACACCTCGGAGAGTTCTTTTTACCACATCGAATCCGATGAGGGTATCTGGAATACAGGCAGAGACGAAGGGCCAAACCTCGGCTACAAGCCAAAGCACAAGGAAGGCTACTTCCCGACACCTCCGACCGACAGCCAGCAGGACTTAAGAAGTGAGATGAGCCTCATAATGGAACAGGTCGGCATAGAGGTAGAGTGCCAGCACCATGAGGTAGCCACAGCCGGTCAGGCCGAGATAGATATGAAGTTCGACACACTCCTGAATATGGCCGATAAGCTAAAGTGGTTTAAGTATATCGTAAAGAACGTCGCCAGACGCTGGAACAAGACCGTAACCTTCATGCCAAAGCCCGTATTCAACGATAACGGCACCGGCATGCACGTTCATCAATCCATATGGAAAGATGGTAAACCTCTCTTTGCCGGAGACAAGTACGGCGGCATGAGCGAGATGGCAATGCACTACATCGGCGGTATACTCAAGCACACAAGGGCTCTCAACGCATTCACAAACCCGACGACAAACTCCTACAAGAGGCTCGTTCCCGGCTTTGAAGCTCCGATAAACCTTGCGTATTCGAGCCGTAACCGTTCGGCATCGGTGAGAATCCCCATGTACTCGGCCTCACCAAAGTCAAAGAGGATTGAAGTACGCTTCCCTGACCCATCCTGCAACGGCTACTTGGCCTTTGCCGCGATGATGATGGCAGGCCTCGACGGCATACAAAATAAGATTGATCCGGGCGCACCGCTCGATAAGAACATATACGGCCTTGCCCCTGAAGAGCTCGCAAAGATACCTTCGGCATCAGGCTCGCTTGAAGAAGCACTCGAGGCACTGCGCGACGACCACGACTTCCTCCTAAAGGGTGATGTCTTCACAAAGGACGTCGTAGATAAGTGGATCGAGTATAAGATGGAGAACGAGGTGAATCCCGTTAAACTTCGCCCGACACCGCACGAGTTCTTCATGTACTACGACTGCTAAGCATCTGAGGGACGGCTTTAAAAGACTACTCAAAGGAGGCGGCTATATACATAGCCGCCTCCTTTTTATTTCTCTTTTCATTTCACGTAGATAGCCCTTTAAAGCCCCGTTCCTTGACTTTAAGCCCCTCTCTATGGTAGACTTACTTTACGCCGATTTTTAAATTAAGAGACTCACCAAAGTAAAGGATACTTCCATGGCAAAGAGCAGCGCTGCTAATACCTTCAAGATAGGAGACCTTGCCGTATACCCCGCCCACGGAGTAGCGGTAATAGAAAACCTGGAAGACAGAAGTATCTCCGGCCAAGCACACTCATTTTATATTCTAAGAGTTTTAGAATCAAATGCCACGATAATGGTTCCCGTGGCCAATGCCGCCGCCGTAGGGCTACGAAAAGTAATGAAGAAGGCTATGGTTCCGAAGGTCTACTCCATACTAAAAGAAAAGAGAGACCTCCTTGGCGACAACCAGACCTGGAACAGACGCTACAGGGAATATACCGAAAAGCTAAAGACGGGCTGTGCCATGGAAGTGGCAAAGGTTCTTCGAGACCTATACACATTAAAGTTAGATAAAGAACTCTCCTTCGGTGAACGGCGTATGCTCGATACCGCAAAGAACCTGCTCGTAAAGGAAATCTCCATAGCAAAGAAGAAGAAAGAGATAAAGATAGAAGAAGAACTCGACAGCATCATCAGTACTTAAAAGAGCAACTAACCCCTCCACAAAACTAAGGATCAAAGAGACCTTGAACTCTATATTGATGCGCCTTCTCTTAGTGGTATTCGCCGCATTTAGCGGATATCTAATCCTGCGCCAAATCGTATCCAACCAAGACATCGCCTTCGCAGGCTTCGTAATAGGAACCATCATAGCGCTTGCGGCCCTGAAGTTTGAAGAGCGCGTCAATAAGGCCTCCATCAATATAGTTATCGGAGGCGGAGCAGGGCTCATAGTCGGCCTTATAAGCGCGAACCTTCTCACATACCCATTGGTCCTGCACTTTCTTAACAACAC
>DAOVKH010000036.1 GCA_030631875.1 Deltaproteobacteria bacterium
AACCTCTTAACGGCCGTTTTATTCTTCTACGTCAACACGCCCGACGATATGGCAAAGGCCATGCTCGGAGAGAAGAACCTTACACCCGAACTCGTCGAGAGCTGGAAGGTAGAGCACGGCTACGACCTGCCGCTCATAATAAATACCGACGAAACGGGCATATCGACGCTGACGCAAACGATATTCTTTCAACGCTCTATGCCGCTTCTCTGGCTCGACTTCGGACGCTCCGATAGGAACAACGTAGATATCGGCAGTGAAATACGTACGCGCATGTGGCCAAGCTTTGCCATAGCCCTGCCGACCATGATAGTCGCAGTACTTCTAAACCTCCTGCTGGCCATGCTCGCGGCATTTATGCGCGCCACATATATAGACGTATGGGGTGTGGTCATATGCGTTGCCATGATGAGCATCTCGACCCTCTTTTATATAATCGGAGGTCAGTACATCTTCGGCAAACTCTTAATGCTCATGCCGGTATCGGGCTACGATACAGGCCTCCACTCGATAAAGTTTCTTATACTCCCTGTAATCATCGCGATAGTCGGCTCAATCGGCGGCGGCGTAAGGTTCTACCGAACGGTATTCTTGGAAGAGCTTGGCAAGGACTACGTGCGCACGGCACGCGCAAAGGGCTTGAGTGAAACGAGCGTACTCTTTAAGCACACACTTAAGAATGCCATGATACCTATCCTTACGAATGTCGTAATCTCCATCCCATTCTTATTTTACGGAAGCCTCCTCTTGGAGAGCTTCTTCGCCATACCGGGGCTTGGCAGTTTCACTATAGATGCCATCTTAGCGCAAGACTTTGCCATCGTAAGGTCGATGGTATACCTAGGCTCAATACTTTATATCATAGGGCTAATATTAACGGACATAAGCTACACGCTCGTAGATCCGAGAGTACGCCTTGATTAATAGAGAGACCATATGCCGGTAATACTCGCAACAGACATAATCGTATACCTCGTATTCGCCTTCATAGGTTTTATATTTTGGAGTGCGTGCGCAAGGGACGGCTACGCGCGCCAAGTATGGACGCACATAAGAGGAAACCGTCTGGCAATAATCTCGGCCTTGATACTCGCCGCTTACGCAGGAGTAGCCCTTAGCGACAGCATACGCTGGAGAGACTCCGTAATGCTCTATAATGGAAAGGTAGCAGTAAGCCCTGAGAATAAGACCATCTACAGCTCCGAGGCTCTGAGCATCCTCGACCGCGTATTCCATAAGGCGCGCGCCAATACAGAGAAGACATTCTCTGCCCCCATGGCAGATAAGCTCTATGTAAAAGAAACCATAGAACTCGAAGACGGAACGACCATTAGAGATTACGCCGCGCTTAAGTACCCGAGTACGCACCTGCTCGGCACAGACAAGGTCGGCGGCGACGTATTCTTCTCCGCCATGAAGGGCGTTCGCACAGGGGTCGTCATCGGCACCGGCACGACACTCGTCGTCATCCCCTTTGCCATAATCTTCGGCGTTATGGCAGGATACTTCGGCGGGCGCATAGACGACTTAATCCAATACGTCTACACGACACTCGCCTCCATCCCCGGCATACTTCTGATAGTATCCTTCATGCTCATATTCGGCAGCCACGGTTATCAGGGCGGCCTTATAACCGACGCAAACTTAATGCTCGGCGTATTCGTGCCGAGCGACCGACTCTTCTGGCTATGCCTGATAATGGGCATTACGTCATGGACAGACCTCTGTAGAATAATCAGAGGCGAGACACTCAAGCTCCGAGAGCTTGAGTACGTACAAGCCGCGCGCGCATTTGCCGTACCGCGCGTACTTATCATGGTGCGCCACATCGTGCCGAACATAATGCACTTGGTCCTCATAACGATGGTGCTTCAATTCAGCGGCCTCGTATTGGCCGAAGCCGTACTTAGCTACATAGGCATCGGCGTTGGGCCTGAGGCAGGGAGCTGGGGTAATATGATAAATACCGCGCGTCTGGAGTTGGCCAGAGACCCGGTCGTTTGGTGGAGCCTCCTCGGTGCGTTTGCCTTCATGTTTGCGCTCGTTCTTCCGGCCAATATATTTGGCGATGCCGTGCGCGACGCCCTCGACCCCAAGGTAAATACTAAGACAAAGTCCGGGGGAGATTAAGCGATGGCACCCATCATAGAGGTAAAGAACCTTCGCACATACTTTAATACCCCAAAGGGTACTGCGCGCGCCGTGGACGGCGTAAGTTTTAATATAGACGCGGGCGAGACCTTGGCACTCGTCGGTGAATCAGGGTGCGGCAAATCAATGACAGCACTCTCGCTCATCCAACTCGTTCCCGAACCAAACGGCTTCATAGCCGAAGGCGAGATACTACTGGACGGCCTTGATATCACACGCCTTCCTGAATACGAGAAACGAAGAATTCGCGGTAATGATATAGCGATGATATTCCAAGAACCCATGACATCACTGAATCCGGTTCTCACGATAGGCTCTCAGATAATAGAGACTATACGCCTCCACCAAGGTCTCTCACAGAAGGCCGCACGCGCTCATGCCATAGAGATGCTCGACCGCATGAAGCTCCCATCGCCAAAGACACTTATAGACGAATACCCGCACCGCTTATCGGGCGGTATGCGCCAACGCATAATGATAGCAATGGCACTCGCCTGCAAACCAAAACTACTCATAGCCGATGAGCCTACGACGGCACTCGACGTTACTATCCAAAGAGAGATACTGACACTCATAAAAGAACTCAAAGAAGAGCTCGGCACGGCCGTCCTCCTGATTACCCATAACCTTGCACTCGTCTCTGGAAACGCAGACAAGGTCGGCGTTATGTACGGCGGCAAGATAGTCGAGTCGGCCTCTGCAAAGGATATATTCAAGAACCCCTTACACCCTTACACAAAGAGCCTGCTTCATTCACTACCTTCCATCACCAATCGCAATGAAGGCCTTGAGACGATAGAGGGCACTGTGCCTGAGCCTACAAATTTTCCAAAGGGTTGTCGCTTTGCCAAGAGATGTTCGAGCGAGATGGAGGGGTGCAGTAGATTGGAGCCAACCTTAACGGCAGAGAATAAAGAAGACCATCTCGTTAGTTGTCATCTATTCGACCCGGAGTTTATGAGTGAATCGCGCGCGCGGCCTGCGGGAAAGATGCGCGAGCCTGTAATGGATTTTTCACGAGTAGATGATTCAGACGCAGCCACCCGCCCACTTGTATTGGAGGTCAAGGGGCTTAAGGTTCACTATCCTATTAAAAAGGGAATATTCAAGAAGACCGTCGGGCATGTAAGGGCGGTAGACGGCATAGACATTTCAATAGAGAGAGGCTCAACGCTGGCACTCGTCGGAGAATCAGGGTGCGGTAAAACGACGACCGGCAAAGCAATTATGCAATTGATAGACGCGACCGAAGGGAGTGTCCTTCTAAAGGGCAAGGAACTAACGACACTAAATACCGAAGATATGAGGCCTATGAGAGAGCTTATGCAGATAATCTTTCAAGACCCTTACTCCTCGCTAAACCCGCGTATTAAAGTCGGCGGTATAATAGAAGAGGGGCTTAAGAGCCTTAAACCCGACCTCAACGATAAAGAGCGCAAAGACAAGGTCTCCGAGGTTCTAAGGATGGTCGGGTTAAGCTCGGATATGAGTAACCGATATCCGCATGAGTTCTCAGGAGGACAACGAAGTAGAATTGGTATAGCAAGGGTGCTCGTCGTAGAGCCTGAGCTTATAATATGCGACGAGGCAACGAGTGCTCTGGACGTATCGGTTCAGGCGCAAATACTGAACCTATTACGTTCCGTGCAGATTGAGTTTGGCCTATCTTATCTCTTTATAACGCACGACCTCGGTATCGTCGAGTATATGGCAGATAAAGTCGCCGTCATGTATGAAGGAAAGGTAATCGAATACGGTAGGACAGAAGAAGTACTCGGCAGACCCAAAGAAGAGTACACCAAAAAGCTACTGCAAGCCGTTCCGACTATAGATTAAAAGACCCTTCTGTGGCAGTAACGACAGAAGGGTTCAGATAGAAAGGACTCTGTACTTCTTACACTCTCTCCAAGATACGTTCGAGTTTTTCCTTAACCTCTTTGGCTATGGGTTCTATAGCCTTATTACCGGTGACCTCTAAGGCCACGGTCGGATCCATCGCCGATACGGTAACACCACCTTCGTCATTGTCATATACTATGACATTGCACGGAAGGAGTATCCCTATCTCGACCTCTGTAGAAAGAGCCATGTGGGCATAGGTAGGATTACAGGCTCCAAGGATTATGTAATTGCGAAAGTCCTTATCGAGTTTTTTCTTAAGCGTTGCCTTTACGTCTATCTCTGTTAAGACACCAAAGCCCTCGGTAGGGAGAGCCTCCCTCACCCTCAGAACGACTTCATCGTATGGAGCGTCAAACTTCTTACTTATAGCGTACTTTTTTATCTTCATTTCTATGGCTCACCTCCTTTTGAATTCACATCTCTAAGAAAAGTGTAGCGGAGATTCAAGATAACGCAATCCTCTTCTCCTAATAAACAAAAAAATACCGCCCCCGCACTATCCCTACTCTTCAGAGAAAGGGTGCGGCCGACGGCTAATTATAGAATTAATCGTACTTACTTCTTACTTTTCTTTTCTTCTTTGGCTACCTTAACCTTACCTGCGGCAACCTCTCTTAGGGCTTGAACAACGACCCTGTTCTCTGACTCAACGAGAGGGCGCGAGCCTCTGATGAGTTGCCTTGCTCTCTCGGCAACTATATGCACGAGCGAAAACCTGCTCGGAACCTGCTTCAATGAATCTTCTATCGTAATCCTTGCCATTCGGTATAACCTCCGGATATTAAAATTAAGTGATAGTATAACAGATAACCGCTAAATATCAAAGCTCTCTTTTGCTCTACTCCACATGGCCTTAAGGCTCGTCCTCTCGGCTGTAACTACGGCAAAGAGCCTCTCCATCGAGTCCTCTAAGTCCTCGTTTATGATGATATAATCGTATGCGCCGACCTCTTTTATCTCCAATAGAGCCGTCTTCAGGCGAGCCTCTATGAACTCGTCGTCTATATCGCCGCGCCCCTTGAGGCGTTCTCTGCACTCCTCTATGCTCGGAGGCAATACGAATATATATACGCAACTCTCCTTTAAGGACTTTGCCAGCTGAGCCGCACCCTGAACGTCTATATCAAGAAGCACGTCTATGCCACGCTTACATAGGCCAAGAACATCTTCCCTGGAGGTTCCGTAGCGCTTACTATGTACGCCGGCATATTCAAGGAACTCACCGGCCTCGACCATACGGTCGAATTCAGCGTCGTCTATAAAGCGATACTCCACGCCATTGGTCTCCCCCTGACGAGGCAACCTTGTAGTATATGATATGGAGAATTCAATCCCGTCGAAGCTCTCCACCACACGCTTAGCGAGAGTACTCTTGCCTGCCCCGCTCGGCCCGGATACGACAAAGAGACTTCCCTCTCTATTAGCTTTATCACTCAATATTCTGCACCTGTTCGCGAACCTTTTCGAGCTCGCCCTTTATCTCAACTACGACACGCGTCAGATCCACGTCTATCGACTTTGAGCCGATTGTATTTGCCTCACGAAGTATCTCCTGGCATAGAAAGTCAAGACGCCTTCCGATGGGTTCATCCATACCTAAGTAACGGCGCATCTGCTCTAAGTGACTGCGAAGCCTGACCGTCTCTTCATCTACGGCCGTCTTATCTGCGAGTATCGCCACCTCGGTGACAAGGCGCGCTTCATCGACACGTTCAATTAACCTCTCTATCTCTTCACTTAAGCGTTCCTTATAGCGCAGAGCCGCCTCCGGAGCGCGCGCTTCAATATTTAGAAGATACTCTTCTATCACCGCACACCTGTCGAGGATATCGACCTTTAAGGTCTCTCCCTCGGCCTCCCGCATCTTACGCAGTGCGGCCGTTGCTTCGATGAGGCCTCCTTCAAAGCACCGCCAATCGGCCTCGCTATCCGTCTCTTCGTCTTCCTTCTCAACGGTAAAGATATCTTTAAGCCTCACGATGTCGGATACGGTAAGCTCACCTGAGAGGCCAAGCTCTTCTTTAACGGACTCTGCCGCCGCCTTATATTGCTCGGCAAGGGGCATATTAACTTTCACCTCTGAGCCATTGTTTTCCTTATCAGTTGAAGCCTCCGACCTTACCACCAGCGTAAAAGCACCACGCGCGAAGTTATCTTTAAATAACTTCCGCAACTGAAGCTCAAAAGGAAAGAAACGCTCCGGGGTTCTAATCTTAAGATCAAGGCCGCGATGGTTCAAGGATTTGACCTCGACCACATAGTCGCGCCCTCCAAGCGTAAAGCCACCCACACCAAAGCCCGTCATTGATTTAACGACTCCCATTACTTTAACCTCTTCTGCACGGCGGCCTTAAGCTCCGAAATATCTACGGTAGCCGTGCCGAGTTTTTCTACCACTATGCCCGCGGCCAGGTTGCTCATAACGGCCGCTTCTTTATAGTCCGCGCCCGCGGCAAGCGCGAGTGCGAAGACGCCGACGACCGTGTCTCCGGCCCCGCTTACGTCGAATATCTCTCGTGCTATGGTCGGGATACTATGAGGCTTCTTAGTGCCACCGGTAAAGATACTCATGCCGTGCTCGCCTCTGGTTATCAAGAGAGCCTCACAGCCGAGCTTGTCTTTTATAACAGCCGCCGCTCTATTTAGCGATTTATCATCCACAATATCTATGCCCGCGGCCAAGGACGCCTCGCTGTTATTCGGAGTTACGAGCGATACGCCTGCGTACATATCAAAGTTCTCAACCTTGGGGTCTACTATAACGGGCTTGCCCTTGGCAAGCCTTAAGACCTCTTCGACGAGTTCGCGCGTAACCATGCCCTTTGCGTAATCCGATATAATGATAACATCGGCGCGCGCCACGGCACTCTTCAGGTACTTAAATACCTTCTTCCTGACAGGCTCTGATATCTCTTCTTTAGTCTCGCGATCGAACCTTACGACCTGCTGTTGGTGTGCTATTATACGGGTCTTTATCGTTGTCTGGCGAGAGCGTGTCGTTATGATTCCCGAGTAAGGAATTTTTCGTTCTTTAAATATTGATTCAAGTCTTTTACCATCGTCATCTATGCCGGTAACGCCCGAGACGGCGCATCTGCCGCCAAGCTCGCTTATATTAGCGGCGACATTTGCGGCCGCGCCAAGGACTATCGTCTCATCGGTCACGTCTACGACAGGCACGGGAGCCTCCGGGGATATGCGGTTAACATTACCCCATATGAAGTGATCCATCACCATATCGCCGACGACCAAGATGCGCGCGTCGGTAAAGCCGCGCATTATGGCTCGCGCCCTGCTTGCAGATAAGAGCTTCTTCAATATAAGATTCCTTTCATCTGAATCACCCAGAGCCTTGGCGGCTTAGGCGAGGTGTTCTTTATACCAATCTATACAAAGATCAAGGCCTTCCTTAAAATCAACCTTCGGCGTATAGCCAAGGAACTTCTCGGCGCAAGAGATATCGGCAAAGCTGTGACGCACGTCCCCGACACGCTCAGGGCCGTAGGTAGCCTTTAAATCTTCTTTACCGAGTAGCGTGGCTATCTTTCCATATAGTTCATTTAATGTAACACGTCCGGCGCAGGCAATATTATATGCCCTGCCCGTAGCCTCCGGGGCGCAGAAGGCGGAACGTATGTTCGCATCGACGACGTTGTCTATGTATGTAAAGTCCCTTGAGGTCTCGCCGTCACCGTGTATCTTAGGGGCTTTGCCCTTCAAGAGCGAGCTTACGAATATCGGAATAACGGCGGCGTAGGCCGACTCTGTGTCCTGCCTCGGACCAAAGACGTTAAAGTACCGAAGCCCAATGACTTGAAGGCCGTATGTGCGCTCGAAGACCTCGGCGTACAACTCGCAGACGACCTTTGTTACGGCATAAGGCGAGAGGGGATTACCCTCGGAACCCTCTACCTTTGGAAGCTCCACGGAATCGCCGTATACCGCAGACGACGACGCGTATATAAAACGCTTGACCGCGGCGTCCTTGGCAGAGGTTAAAAGATTTACCATGCCCGCAACATTAACGTCATTTGAAGTCACAGGGTCTTCAACAGAGCGTGGTACACTGCCGAGTGCCGCGTTATGGAATATATAATCAACGCCTTCGACGGCCTCCCTGCAGACCGCTAAATCACGCATATCGCCCTCAATGAAACGAAGTGTGCCTTCCGTACCGTCTTTCCCTGCAAAGGCCTTAAGCTCTTCGATGTTTTCTATTCTGCCTGTAGCCATATTATCAAGTATGACGACATCCTGACCGGAAGCTAATAACTCCAGTGCAAGATTTGAACCTATAAAGCCGGCACCACCTGTTACGAGAAACCTACAACGTCTATTATTTAATTCCGGATGAACCATAGATATTATCCTCTCTTTGCCCTCTCTCTGAGGTTAGCATCGTGGCGCTCGATCCTTGCCGCCTTTGCCAAGACCTTTGCTATTAACTTCTTGTCTTCAGATTCGAATTTGTCTTTGCCCAAGTATATATGACCGAACCTGACAAGGTCGGTACTCGAAAGCCCGCCCGCACCCCTGCCTGAAAATACGAATTGTGCCAGATCCTTAACGCGCCACCTAACGGGCAACTCCACCCTCTTGTGAACACGCTGAAGATCCATCAGAAACATCTTACCATCTGAGGACCTAAAAAAGAAGTGCACAAGGTACATGTCCTGATGATTATACCCACTGTCGTGAAATCTCTTTACGAGCCTCGCCATCTCTCCTACGATACGAAGACGCTCCCTTGCGCCTGCCGTACCCTTGAGTGCGGGAATATAATCCGAGAGCCTGACGGTATCTGAGACCTCTTTCGTAAGGGTTAAGGTCTCGCTCATACGCCCCTTCAAGTGCCTCTCGCCAAATGCCACGGGAACCATTACGTCAAAACCATCGGCGGCGAGGCTTATCGTCATATCCCACTCATTCCTTGCGCCTTCGGGTAGCTTAAATAGAGAGGAGACTTTGCACGGCTTCTTCTCCCTATGGCGCTTGAGGTAAAAGACCTCTGCCGTACCGTCCAAGGCCTTAACCTCTAAACGCATGACCGAACGGGTCGCCTTCTTCTTTACGACCTCGCCATCGGCATACTCTATAAGAGCCTCAAAGGAATCAAGCCCTGAATCTTTTAAAAGATCAAGGTACTCTTCGTCTATGATAAGATTATTTAGTTCTATGAAGGCCATCACTTCTTCCTTGAAAATTCATCTACGGCTCTACTGATAACGCCGCCTTGAAGCCCTTTCGTATTTAGCTTATCTGAGATAAGTGGCAGATAGACCTTAAAGAACTCGTCTACTACAAGTGACTCTCTCTTAAGTTCAAGCCCGTACCTGTAAAATCTTACAATATCTTCGGTAATATCACTACCTGAGATATTCTTTTTTATGCAAGCCTGATCGTTATCGACGAATATTACCTTTAAGACCTCTTCACGTCTATCTACCAGAATATTAGACCACTTCATGTCGCCGTGAAACACATCTGCCAGATGCAACTTGGCTATGACCTTGGCAACCGAGCGCATAATGAGTTCGCTATCCTCTTTTGCGAGAGCAGGGTCTTTAAATAGTATCGCCATATTATCGTAACCCTCCATGTGGCGCGATATAAAAAGAGAACTCTTACCGTCGCGGCCTTCGATAAACGCCAAGGGCTCCGGGACAGATACACCACGCTTAGAGAGTTCTATTGTCTTGAGGTATAGCCTCCGTGCCCTACTACCGAAGATTTTTTTAATGAACGCATCAATACAACCCCTGTAATTAAAACGCTTCAAGACGACATTAAAGTCCATGCCGAAGCGTTTACAGTCAAGCACACCGACCATCGTCGTGGTGCCGTCCTTTATCATGGTAAAATCCTCGCCCGCGCATAGATTATCAATATCAGCACTACTTAAAGACTCAATAAAGGCGTCACTAAGCGTCTCGGATATAACCGTTCCTCTCAGACGCAAACCCTCTATCGCCAAGCCATTAAACATTGCCGCACCTGAGTCTTATCTTCTTAAGCCTCTCTACCGTCTTCGTCCATACCGTCTTTGCCAGAAGCCTCTCTGTTGCCTTCTCCATTGGGAAGGCCTCTAAGTATGCCTTAAAGAAACGCATCCTGTCGGTTCTACCGACCAGAGATGGAAAAAGCATGCCTATCTGAACAAGGTTCTTTACCAAGAGGGCGAAAGGTATCTCTCTAAATAATTTATTACGCTCATTGTCTATCAGATAGAACTTAAATCCGCTCTGGCCTGCCATCTGAATAAGTATATTATTGGGTCGGAGGTCTCCGTGTACGATACCCTTGGCGTGAAGTCTGCCTACCAACGCTCCAAGCTCGCGCGCAAGGTTTTGCCTAAGAACTATCGCCTCCTTAGGTTGAGCCTTAGCCATCTCGGTTAAAGGCCCTTTCATGAATATCGCAAGTCCCATTGAACCCTCAATAAAACGAGTGACCATGAAGTTTCCGCCATTGCCACCGGCACAAAGTATGCCACGCCTCTCTCCCAAGACAACTGACTGAGGTGTTAAGAAACCCGCCTCTTCAAGTATTAGAGCCGCACGCCAGGCTCTTCTGCCCCTTGTGCCCCTAAAGACCGCCCCAACAGACTCGAATAGGCCTCGTGAGAGGAACTCCTTAAAGACGTAAGTGCATCCGCCGGAGCTAAAGAGCCAGAGACTACTACCGGCTGAACTTTGAAGCCTCTCCCAACTCTGCACCTTCCCTTCGAGCGAGAGCTTCTTATTCAGCTCTTCGATAAGTCCGGCTGAAGGCTCGCTCTCAAAGAAAGAGAGTCTCCATCCTTCATCCGTGAGCACCTCTTTTAAGTCAGTCCCCTTCATCATTATACTTTCCTGCCTATATTCGCCTTAAGCACATTAAGGAGTTTGGGCGCGTTCACACTCAAGGAGTAACGCTCTTCAATGGTTCTGCGTGCCTCCTTACCGAGGCTCTTTCGGAGCTCAGCGTCTTCTATCAGCTTAGATATCGCCTCTACCCACTCACTCTCGCTCATTGCCAACAACCCGTTCACGCCCTCGTCTATAACCTCTGTATTCACGCCTACCGGTGAGGCAACGGCCGATATACCCGAAGACATATACTGGAGCAACTTAAAGGCGCACTTAC
>DAOVKH010000220.1 GCA_030631875.1 Deltaproteobacteria bacterium
CTTACCGACAGGTTTTCACCCGAAAAAACAAAGTAACACTACTCCGAGTATGTAACCCCGTTTTGAATACCTCTTTGAAAGTAATCTACCGCTCGGTTGTGTTCCTTGAGCGTCCTTGAGAATTTGTGCGTACCGTCGTTACGTGAGACAAAGTACAGATAATCCTCGTTATTCGGATTAAGGGCAGCACGTATGGCGCTGCTTCCGGGGCTTGCTATAGGCCCGGGCGGAAGGCCGTATATCTTGTATGTATTATATGGCGTAAAGGTCTTCAGATCTTTCCTCGTCAGGTTTCCGTTGAAGTTGGCTATGCCGTATATGGTCGTCGGATCACTCTGCAGGCGGTAGCCCTTCTTGAGCCTATTGTGGAATACGGCGGATATGCGGGCCATCTCTTCGACGACACCCGTCTCTTTCTCTATAATAGAAGCGAGCGTTATTATCTCGTTTGTCGTAAAACCTAAGACCACGTCCTTGCGCTTGATACTTTCTCTTTCGTAAACATCTTTAAACCTCAAAGCCATGGCACGTATTATCGTCTCGGCCTTCATCGTGCGTGTGATGGAGTAGGTATCCGGGAAGAGGTAACCCTCAAGCGTCTTACTACCACCCGCATCAATTCCGTTTTCTTTGAATATACTCTTGGCGAATTCTTTATCCATGGCAAGCCTCAGGAACTCTTCGGCGCGCGCGGCATTCTCGGCCTTAAGGACTATCACCATATCCTTTATGGAGTACCCTTCCGGGAATGTTATCTTCTTAAAGTGAACACGCCCGGAGGTGAGTATGTCGAGTACCTCGGCAGACGACTTGGCTCCAGACAGTTCGTACTCACCGGCCTTTACCTTACGCTTAACGCCGCGTATGGAGGCAAGAAGCGTAAAGCCTCGCCTGCTCTTTATGATATCCTCTTTGACCAACATATTAGTTATAGCGCCGAAGCTCGCGCCCGCAGGCACTTCGATTATCCGTACTACTGCCCCACGCGCGTGCGGCGTATAGATGGTCGTATATATGTGTATTGCAAATAGAAGCACGATGGTAACGACGACTATAGCGGCCTTTTCTATCTTCTTCTTATTCATGGTGGGTAGCCCTCGCATCCAAATAACCTTGCAGAATGTAGGCGGCGGCCTGCTTATCGACAACACCCTTACGCTTGGCTCTACTCACGCCTCCGTCTATGAGCACACGCTCGACGGCTACGGTTGAGAAGCGTTCGTCCTGGAACTCAACGGGCAGATTAAGCGCGACCTTTATCTTCTCCGCAAATTTTTTCGTATACTCTCCGGCAATACCAACGTTGCCACTACTGTCGTAAGGCATACCCATAACAATGAGCGTAACTTCGTTGGCCTCGACAATACGCCTGAGCTCGTCCAAGTCCCTGGCGATTGACGTTCTCTTGACGTGCGTCAGGGGTTGGGCCGTAATGCCGAGCGGATCGCTCAAGGCACACCCAATACGCTTCTTTCCAAGATCTAAGGCCAGTATCCGCATCAGGAGAGTATATCTTTTATAAGGTCGGGCTTCAAGGAGATAAGGGAGGAACCAACCACAAATACCAAAAGATATTCATATACTTAAAAAAATGTTATAAGTATATCCATGTCTACCGTCTCTGAAATACTGGATAATGAATCAACTGCCCACGCCGAGCTAACAAAGCTTGGCTACAGCGACAGCGCGCGCGCGCTTGAGGAGTTAAAGATTCTTCGTACGAGAGTCCTTGGCAAAAGTGGAGCTATAATAAACGAACTATCGAATTTTGCCCTGAGCACGCCTGCACCCGAGACGGCACTGGCACGGTTAAATGAGGTTACCTCGACCGTCGATGAAGATAGATTAGAGGCACTCCTTTCCACAGAAGACAATAGGGGCTTAAGAGACCTCATGACCATCCTTGGCTCTTCGCCGTACCTGTCGGGTATATTAATAAAAAATATAGAGCTATTGGACGACTTCTTTATAGAAGACGGCCTCGTTAATAAAAACCTCTACGAAGACTCTTCGCCCTTGGTCTCTATTATAAAAGAGTCTGATACAAAGGAAACTGTCCTCGCTACTCTAAGGCACTTTCGCTCACGCGAGTACCTGCGCATCGGCGCGCGCGACTTACTTGGCTACGCCGATATGGCGACAATCACATCGGAACTATCGGCTCTGGCACGCACATCTTTAGAAGCCGCCTACGATTTTACCTTAAAGAACCTCAAAGCAAAGCACGGAGAGCCCGTCTACATAGACGGCAATGGAATAGAGCGTGAGGCTTTATTCTCTGTCATCGCACTCGGCAAGCTCGGTGGTGGTGAGCTTAACTTTCTATCTGACATAGATATACTCTACCTCTGCTCAACCAATGACGGCGAAAC
>DAOVKH010000188.1 GCA_030631875.1 Deltaproteobacteria bacterium
CTCTTCAAGGAGTTCGAGGTCGAAGCTCGTTCTTTGCTCAAGGCGTTGAGCCTCAACAAGCTTGTCTTCTTTATTTAAGACGACAAGTCGCTCTCTTAGTTCTTCGCGTATGGTATCGGCCGCCTTGCGCATATTCTCTCTTGTAGAGACAAAGTGGGTGGCCGGATGTATGAGAGCCATCTGAAGGGGTGTGCGTACCTTGCCCCTTAATGGGTCTACCTCGGATATCTTCTCTATCTCGTCGCCGAAGAATTCTATGCGGATGGCACTATTGCCCTCGTATGCAGGGAATACCTCGACAACGTCGCCACGTACTCTAAACGTACCTCGATAGAAGTCATTGTCGCTTCGCTTGTATTGTATGTCGATTAGCCTGCCGAGGAGGTCGTCGCGCGAAATCGTCATATCGCGCTCTAAGTAAATTTGCAAGTTGCCGTAATCTTCGGGCGAGCCGATGCCGTATATGCACGAGACCGATGCGACGACTATGACGTCCTTGCGTGTGAGGATGGAGTGCGTTGCCGAGTGGCGGAGCTTGTCTATCTCGTCGTTTATTGAGGCATCTTTTTCAATGTATGTATCGGATGTAGGCACGTATGCCTCGGGCTGGTAGTAGTCGTAATAGGATACAAAGTACTCGACGGCATTCTCCGGGAAGAGTTCTCTGAACTCGGCGAAGAGTTGAGCGGCGAGGGTCTTATTTGGCGCTAATACGAGTGTTGGCCTGCCGATACGCTCAATGACCTTGGCCGCCGTAAAGGTCTTGCCCGAGCCGGTAACGCCAAGGAGGACTTGGTCGGAGACGCCGTCGCTTATCGCCGAGGCGAGAGCCTCTATGGCGCGCGGTTGGTCGCCCTTTGGCTCAAATTCCGAGACCATATTAAATGGCTTCTCCGTCCGCCCTGTGAATCCTTTTTTATTTTGCCTTGCCATAACTTTGGAATTATACCATAACGGGGTGGTTGATGGAAATGGTGCTCTTGGTCTCTTTAAGTTCATATAGGTTGAGCCTTGCGAAAGCCATTGAAAAATCATCTCTACTATAGTATCATCACCATTATTGGCAACGGTCAAAGGCCGTTGCCAATTTCTTTAATATACCGAAGGAGGAAGTATAAGTTGCTTCTACTTAAGATATCTTTATTCCTGCACGTAATGTCAGCAATATTCTGGATAGGCGGGATGTTGTTTCTGGTATTCGTCATTGCGCCATTTCTCGCTTCACTCGACGACCCTAAGAAGAAGAGCGAGATATATCAGGTCGTCGGTAAGAAGTTCCGCTTCCTGGGGTGGATAGCCATAATAGTCTTGCTCGTGACAGGCCCCATAAACCTCTACTATATGGGCGTTCCGCTGTCGCTTTTATTTGACCCTGAGTTTCACGCCACGGCCTACGGTCAGGCACTTATGATAAAGATAGCCTTCGTTCTCTTGATAGTATTGTCGAGCCTACTGCACGACTTCTGGATTGGCCCCGGGGCGCGCAAGTCAAAGAAGATGTCGCGCGCGGCACGCATAATGGGACGCGGCAACCTACTCTTAGCCTTGATAGTAGTAATATTTGCGGTCATAGTAAGGGTCGGCGGATAGCTTCTTTCGCCAACCTAAAGAAGATAAGTAACTCTTTAATAAAATTACTTTTTTTTATAAAAAATTTGCAACCCCCCTTGACTCGTTCGTTAAAGAAGCTATAGTTAGTTTGAAGAAAAAAAGGATGGTCTGCCCGTACTTAGATTCATAAGAGAAGAGAGCGTTCTCTTTTTTAGATAAAGTCTGGAAGTATACGAAGAAGCGCTTAGATCTTTATATCTACCAGAAAGTTATCTTCCAATAGCCTGCTTCATAATTCACCCGTGACCATAGTATCACCCACCAATGAGATAATCCTTAAATGGTTCGTAGTCCTTTGACTATGAGACGTAGGAGACATCTTAACCATGAAAGCTCTTGCAATCGACAGAAACAGAGAGGATCTGAATATACTGTGCAGTGTTCTTTTGGCTTACGGGTTTTCGGTAGACAAGGCATCGGATAGCCATGAGGCCATAGCCCTCGCGAGTCAGAATATATATGACTTGGCTATAGCCGATATGAATATGGAGACGCTCGACTTGAGGGCATTTTACGTGAACCTCATTGCAAGGTCTCCGGCACTGGCCGGCAGGGTAATACTCATGGCGGAGACACTTGAGCAGAGCAGTGAAAATTTTATATTGGAGACGACCTGTCCGCTCGTGAGAAAACCGTTTATGGCTATAGAGTTTTTAAAGGTTGTTGACGGGATCGTTGCTTGAGCGGACGGCTTTGATAAAAGCGCAACTGCTTTTATCGAGCCGCTATGCCCCCTACTCGCCGACCTTCGTAAGCAGACCATCTCTCTTGATGGTCTTGAAGTTCCAATTAAAGAACAATATGGCGGCGATTATATAGACGACATTCAGGCCACTCGCCCACAAGATGTTTTCAATTGGCAGAGTGCCGCTTGCTATTACGTGGCGCATGCCTTCGAATACATGCGACGATGGAACAAAGAAGGCAATCTTCTGCATAAATATCGGCAATACGCTCACAGGGTAGAAGACGGCCGAGAAGGGTTGGAAGAGAAATGCTATACCCCATGCCAAGACCTCTGCCTCCTGACCGTAGCGCAGTATGATAGACATCGTTACTATTCCTACGGCCCATCCCATGACCACCAGATTTATTATGAACGGTATGAGATGCATTCCAAAGGTGAATATATTGAATGAGTACAGAAAGTACGCGATGAGTACCATAACGCCAGAGGCCAGAATGAGCTTCATAATGCTTATAAGCAGTAGCGACGTTATGTACTCGAATGTCGTAAGCGGGCTTACGAATAGGTTCAAGAGGTTTCTCGACCACATATCTTCTAAGAACGATACGGATATGGCCTGCTGGCTTCTAAAGAGTACATCCCAAAGTATTAGCGCGCCAATGAAGAATGCGACGAAGTTTGGGAGCGTACCTTTATAGGTCGTAGAGAGGTATACGCTCACAAAGCCCCATACGAGTATATCTACGAGCGGCCAGTAGAATATCTCCATGAGCCGAGGCAGGCTCCTCTTGTAGAGGTATACGTGGCGCATAGTATATGAGAGTATGCGTTTTATACTCATGGCTCAATCACCTCTTCCTTACCGCGGGCTATATTTAAGAAGACCTCTTCGAGGCTATTGCCATCGAAGCGTTCTATTATTTCATGAGGCTTGCCCGTTGCCAGAAGACGACCTTTGCGCAGGAATATCAGACGGTCGCATAGTTCTTCTATCTCCTTCATATTGTGCGATGTGTATAATATGGCCGTGCCACGCTCTTCGGTGTAGCGTCGAAGGAGCTTCCTGGTCTTATCGGCTATCTCAGGGTCGAGGCTCGCCGTCGGTTCATCTAAGAACAGAAC
>DAOVKH010000051.1 GCA_030631875.1 Deltaproteobacteria bacterium
GCATTTACAATGAACGGACCGATCGCCGAGCCTTCAGCTAAGTTAGCACTACATGTCGGCATAACCTTAATCATTCTCGTAGTTATATCTCTACTACCCTGACGTTCGATTATAACCTCTAAGTAATACTCGGCCTCAAGGTAGGTATCGAACGGCTTGAGCGTAAGGCTTACGCCCTCAGCCGTGACTGCGTCTATGGAGATATCACCATAACTATTACCGCCGCTTGAATCGACCTCATCCATGGGCAGAAAGCCTATGTAACCATACTCCTCATCCACACTCGTTGCGGCTCGGCCCTTACCTATAGTTAAGGTAGCCCTAACGCTGTCACCATCGACCACATTGACAGGATAATTAAGTGTTAATCCCTTTATGCCGCCACATAGGTAATCGCCCTTTACAATTCCAGCAAGCGTTCCTCCGGTATTCTCGGTATCAAGTACCCTACCGGTGGAGACGACGTAACGCTCGCTCGAAGAGATCAAGCTCTCGTACATATAGATAGTCCTGTTATCGGTATCCATTGACTGCGAGCCGCTGAATTTTATACCAAAAACATCACTTATATGCGGCCCTACAGAGTTACCCCAACCCGAGACCATGAGGCCCATGCCGTTATTTACGGCCTCTCTCATCTCACGGATAAATATGGTATCGAATGGGCTCTCCTGATCAATTATTGCCGCCACATTATATATCCCGGACCTGAAGGCCGCCTTAAAGGCCGCCTTATCACTCACAACGCTGTAGTATATCTCCTTACCGCCGAGCGAACCTTCTATGAAGTTCTTTATATCATCGAGCGTATACGCGGGCCTGCTCGCACCGTCGACCGGATCAGATACCCATATAAGAGCCCTGGGTACCGTAACAACGCTTACACTGACATCTATCCCAACTATCGTGAAGGTTGCGGTCTTCTCAGCCTCTATATTGCCGAGGTTATCTACACTATAGTAAGTTATACTGTGTACGCCCGGAGTAAGTCCCAGAAGGCTTACGGCTAAGTCATACTCATATAACGACGCCGTATCATCATAGCGATAATACGTTGTAGCGACGCCGGAGAGATTGTCCGTGGCCATTAAGATGATCTCACTGCTCGGAGCCACCAACACAACACTTCCATCCTCATAATTTATGCCTTTATAAGTAACCGTGGTCTCTGGCGCCATATCATCGACTATAGTCAAAAGCATGTCCTCAGAGGTATTACCAAGATTATCAACACCCTTAGTATCTATTGTATGCGTACCCTCGCCCTCCAGGGTAATGATCTCGTCTATATATTCCTTTAAATCTTCACCGTCTACAGCGTACTCAACCGATGCCACGCCGGAGAGGTCGTCTGTCGCGGTAATAGAATACGTAGTCCCTGAGGTGGCGTAGAGATTGTCATTATCATAGTAATTCGGCTCGCTCACATTGACTACGACCACCGGTGCCATATCGTCTACTATAACAACAAGGGTCTTAACGGGCTCGCCGTTACCCAGGTTATCCCAGGCCATATACTCTATCTTGCGCTCACCATCGCCTTCAATAATAAAAGAGGTGTTATAGGTATACGACTGCCAATCACCGCCGTCTATTCTGTACTTTATCCCTGAGATACCCGATAGATCGTCACCGGAAGTTATAGTAAACGGTGTCAGAGAGGTCACGTAATTATTATCACCAACTATATATTTGGGCTCGCCTACTCCCATCATCGAATACGGAGGAGTATCATCGACTACCGCACTAAAGGTCTTCTCTTCTTCAGCATTGCCGAGGTTATCCGTACTCCTGTAAGTAATGATATGCTCACCGTCGCCGTCTATGGAGAAGGGCTCTGTGTACTCAACCCACGCTCCACTTCCCAGTTTATATTCAACCAACGCAACGCCCGACAAATTGTCTGTAGCACTTAGAGTAAACTTAACCGCAGAGGTAACGTAGGTCTTACCTTCGAGAATAATTAGCGGCTCTCCAACCACTATGGTGGTCTCGGAAGAGGTATTATCGACTACCACAGTAATACTCTTTTCACCCTCAACGTTACCGAAGTTATCCGTACTTCTGTAGCCGATTACGTGCTCGCCTTCACCTTCTGCGAGGAACGTAAATGACTGATACGTCTGCCAATCGCCCCCACCAATACGATACTCGGTCGATGCGACCCCTGATATATCGTCGGTTGCCGTAAATGTAATTACGGCCGAAGAGGTTAAATAAACCGTATCTCCGCTCTCATACCTGGGCGTTGAGATATCTATTACCGTCTCAGGTGGAGTATCATCGAGTATCAACGTAATGGTTGCACCAATATTGTACTCAAGCGTATACTCTAACCCACCATCGAGAAGCATAACCTCCGTAAGGTCTACATTAATCTCTTCAGCCGTTACATCGTCGCCCACATGCATCACAAACCTTGCAACAGAACCGCTTCCCGACGGCAATACCGCGCCATTTGTATGTGCATACGTATAAAGGGCCGAACCGGCGCTTAGCTCTTCATTATCCATAACGAGTATGCCGTGATCACCGATACCGTTCAGGAAGAACTCCCCGATACCGGAGCGGGTCTCTGTCGAGGGAGACTGAAGGAGAGGCGTTGAAATGGAGACATCCGAAACCTTCGCGTCACCCAGATCAAAGACGCTCTCGACCTTACCGCCAAGGGCACCTACATTCAGATTAAACTGAACCGTTCCTAAGCCTTCAGCCGGTATACCCTCTGCCATAATATCAATATACAGGTCATCACCCGGTTTGACCTCATAGGCCGATGGCACGACCTGTATGCCGGTCGCCCACGCGCCATTATGTAGAACGCATAAGGAAAGCATAAAGACAGCGAAACAAGGAATGCCTCTCTTTATAATATTTGATAGACTCTTCATATAGCGCCCTCGGCCTCCGAATATTCTGTCAGAAAGTTACTCAATTCCAACCCTCCCATACTCGCGCGAAAAACGTGAAAAATCCTTTACATCCACCCTGTCATCTTCATCTTCTACAAAATTATAGTCCGGGTTATAGCTGGGGTCGTCGGCAACGTATCTGTACTGGCTTTTAAATAGGACAAAGTCCGAATCATCAACATTAGCATCAATATTTATATCGGCAAAGAAACCTTTTATAGGTTCCGAGCCCCCTGCCACAATACCGGCGTCAGGGAAGATCCTGTAGTGCAAAAGCGTAGATAACATGCCTCCGCGATATATCCTCAAGAAGAGACCCTCTCCTCCAAGAATCTCCATGCTCTCCATATCGGCTCCAAAGACATTGTTGATATTAATAACACCCTCAGGCGCCACCACCCCATCTCCGACAAAGGCGCTTACAGGATACGAAGCCCCTTCTGCCTCCAATACCATCAGGTCTCCAAGCCCTGGCAACGGCGATGTATTTGAAGGTCTGATATAAACCTTAAAAGAGATAGGATTATTTGAGAACCCCTTTAGTGTGCCGTCGGCTTCGCGTCTATATGGTGTAACTGAGGCGGCCGTCTTAACCTCCACGAGCTTGGAATACCCTACGCTTAACGTATCGGCGGGGTTTGTTATTATCGCCCTTACATAATAGGTGGTGCTAGCCTTAAGCCCTGAGGCACGAACCTTCATAATACCCTTGCTACGTGCAGAAGAAGCTACCTCAGCCGATAGCCCTGCCATAGGTTGAATATCAATCTCCGTATCCGCCGGAATCTTCATGGAACTATCCATATATACTTCAACGGAAGGCTCTGCCGAAACGTCCGTCATCCATACGATAGAGAACGAAGAAGGTGTCACGTCCACAGCCCTAACGCTCATAGCCTCCGGTACGGCAAAGGCCTTGCCTGTCCAAAAAAATATAATCGCAACCACAACCATAAGTCTCTTAATATTCATTCTCTCTCACCCCTAATCCTTACCAGAACAAACAGGACAACTCCCGCTTGTCTTGGTAGACCTCTTCGCGGCCCACGCCGCATAACCACCCTCAAGATATCTTACGTCTTCAAATAGACCCATTAAAGATTCCTCAAAAACTGCGCCTATATTTATAGAAGCGGGCATTATCAAGATCACACTCTCTGCCCCCTTGAGCTTTCCTGCAATGCCCTCACCTCTACCTTGCTCCAAAGCCTTCTTAAGTCCGACTACTTTATCGGAAAGGTCTTTACCTTTTACCGCCTTACTGCCGGGTATAATGCCTGCCTCTATATCCTCTTTGCTTCTAAGGTCAAAGAGCTTAAACTTTATCTTACTCTCCTGCGCCCATCTCAAGTCGCGTACCAAGACCTTACGTACAACACTACTATTGCCAACTATTGGAAACCGTTCCTGCTCCCAAGCCACCATACCGCCGTCCAAGACGTAGACCCTCTCCTGGCCGTTCCTTACGAGTATGGCGGCGGCCTCCTTGGCACGTCTAAGTCCAAGGCTATCGTCAACGAAAACAAGCACCTTTTGCTTTGGGAAACGCTTCACCTTAAGAAGTGTTACAGGAATATTCACGGCACCTTCGACGTGGCCTTCTTCAAAGGCCGATGCGCCCCTTACGTCTATGAGCCAAAGCCCACTGCCTTCCTTGAGCATATCGTAGACCCTGTCGGACGACATAAACTGCCACCCTGAGGCCGACGAGCTTCCGGGAATCAACGATAAAAATATCGCTACTATTAAAAGACGAATAAGCTTCATATGCTTTAAGGTATCTACGGGAGCCAATTGTCCACCCTCTTCTTCATACTTATTCTGAGCCCATCACCGGGCTGTATAGTAAAGTTCGCACCGGAGAGCAATATATCCCCTCCCGAAACTTCCGTATAGGCCATATGCCACAAGCCGGTCTTATTATCAAACCTCTCGACACTTATGATACTATTGAGCCCTACCGAGTTCATAAGGTCATAAGCGCTATATCCATGAGGCAATGAAAGTATACCTATATGGTTCATCCCCACGATAAGCGTATAACTACTCTTCTCATCGCTTTCGGCCACCTCAAGCCAACCGGAATTCTCGGCATAAACCTCAAGCGCCATACCCTGCACAAGGGTAACGTTTTCTTCGCCGCCCGGCAGCACCTCTGTGTATGTGTTATGTAGCTTCTCATACGCAAGCACTCTGTTTATCACAACATTATCCTGAGTTGCCGCAATGAGACCTTGGACCGTTACGTATTCACCCGCGATCATCTCTCCAACGGCTATTAGGTTGTGTCCCGGCCTTATGTAAACCCCCAGTGCCGACAGTTCAACCTTGAACTCTGAGGTATATATCTGGTATACGCCGTCCCTATCATCCTGCCACACGACTATCCCGTCCCCTACGGCAGGCTCTTCCTGCTTTGCAGGATGAGTTGTCAGCCTTCCGCCCACACCGCTTATGAGCTCCTGAAAAGAAAGATTCGGGTCGTTAGTCCCCGCCTCGTAATCAACATAAACAAGTGTCGTACCGAAGATTGCGCCCTGTGTGTAGTTACCGTCACCATACGAAACCCTAAGGTTGCCCCTCGTCAGATGATTACGATAGATATTCTTTTGACCATCCCTCTCGTCTGTCCATACGAGCGTCGTATCGGAGAGAGCCGGTATCGTTTGACCTTCAGCATCTATCGTCACCCTCGTCTCGGTATTAGTGGTCAGGTCATACTTGTATATCTCGCCGAGGCCGTTCCTGTAATCCTCCCAGACTATCGTATTGCCGACTATAATCGGATTTATCTGGTCACGCTCATGAGAGGTCACCCTTATCGCAGGCTCACTTGTCGCCGGGTCACGTGTCGAGATATTCTTTGCATATATATCCCAATTTCCATCTTTATTGTCCTGCCAGACCACCCAATTACCAGAGACATCGGGATTTACCTGGTCTCCCAATATACAAGAGACTATAGAAATAGGCTTATTATTCAAAAGATCATAGCCGTACATACCGAATGTGCCCGATACGTCCTCCTGCCAGACGACGATATCTCCATCTATGGAGGGCCGCGTTT
The DNA here is from genome assembly GCA_030631875.1 of Deltaproteobacteria bacterium. Lineage (GTDB taxonomy): Bacteria > Desulfobacterota > GWC2-55-46 > GWC2-55-46 > DRQE01 > DAOVKH01. The sequence goes on from DAOVKH010000051.1 coordinate 5,980, forward strand.
CATCGCTCGCATTTGAAGTAAGTCGTGTAACGACCCCGGTCTCGATATCCTTCACATAGATATCCCAATCACCGCTTCTCTTATCCTGCCATACAACCTTTGTACCCGAAACGTCGGGGTACATCTGATCGCTTAAGGGCAACAACGGATTCTCCTCTGTAGCAGGGGCAAGTGGTTCATCCACAAACCACTCCGTAACTCTAACGCCCAACGGATCGGAGGTAGAAGTATGCGGGGTAGCTCCTGCATTAAATATATCGTCGAGGCCGTCCGATACGCTAAGCTCTACTCCATAATCACCGGTCGGAACGCTCACACCGCTATCGTCCTTACCGTCCCACTCAAATGTCGTATCAACGCCGGACTCTGCGATACCGGTTATGGTCCTTACGGTATTACCATCGGCATTGAGTACCTTTATAGTTACACTCATTGTCGTGACATCGTCGATAACATTAACTGTAAAGCTGGTGGTATCCTCAACTACTATGCCCGTCGGTGCAGAAGAGGTTACCGTTGCGGAGGTGGCCTCGAATGTTACTATTTCAGGCGCCGCGTTATCCACAAATATATTAACGTTCTTTGTCTCTTCCGTATTACCCTTCCAATCAACGCTATAGTATTCGAGCGTATACGCACCAACGGTGGTAAATTTGAAGGGGTAGAAGGGCGTATTAAAATCTTTATATATGGCCGCCACGCCGCTTCCGCCATCGTTATCCTGCGCGGTAGGAAACATCGTAGTCTCCGGTGTAATATAGACCGTGCCGGTTGCCGTATCCGTAAAATCGGGACCGTCGTATACAATGGTCGTTGTCGGAGCCACCGTATCTTCCTCGGGCTCCTTGAATACCAACGTATAGGTCTCCGGTGCCGCAAGACTATTACGGTAATCCACAAACTGTAGCGTATGGATGGTCTGGTAATCTTCGTTTAAACCCTCATCTACCCAGAAGTTATTGGGATCGAGGTGAACCCCATCGGCCCTCACTACGTCCATAAGCTCGAGCATACCCTGCGACGGGTCTGCCATCTTTGTATATATCCAACCCAAAGGACCAACTGAAAATTCCGGCGTAAGGTCGAGCGTAACGTCAACGCTCGATGCCCCCTTCACGGGTCGCGGCGGCAAAGCGGATTGCGTAACCACCGTAACAACGGCCTCAGCGTCTGCCATCTCGTCCGAACCATCCGGGCGATACTCGGATTCAAATATCGTATCGGGAAGATGCTCTTCGTCTCTGTCCGTATCGGCCAGAAAGTCCAGGCGATCATCTCTGCCCGGCAGATTGACCTTCACCCTGTGAATAAGGTAATGGGCATTCGTCTCTCGTATAAGAGACGTAAGCTCACCACCGAGATCGTCGGAGTGGGTAAAGCTCACGTCGAACTCTTCGAATCTTCCGCTAAGTGTCGATACCATCTCCCAGTAAGCCGTCGATATATCCTTGCTCGCGACGTCACCCATATCCACGATAAGCGAGGTATTCACAGGGCTGTCGTTTACCGAAGCACCCAGGAGTTGGAAGTCTATTAAGAGCCCTTGGTCATTCTCCGTTATCTTCGGCTGTGCCGAGTCTATCTTGAGCTTCCAAGCCGAGCCGAATCCGTCGTTAGAGACACGCACGGCGAGCTCGTAAGGTCTTGGAGGCTCAACGACACTCATAGTAAACGGGTTATCACCGAGTACGGAGTACGGCATAAAGTAATCTAATACGAGTTGAGCCGTCGGCCTTACGGTTATGACATCGGGATAGATGGGTATAATATCTTCTTCACCCTCGATGGTATACGAAAGCGTCGCACCTACCCAATACTTTATACCGGCCGGATCTTCGCCGCCCGCCCCTGGAGACGGAATTATAAGCCAGTGCAACTCCGCCCGTGCCCCGGCCTTGACCGTGCCCGTACCGTCGACTGTGCCGTCTGTGAGGTTCTCGGCCGAGACGAGTTTTACAAAGAAGCGAGCGTTCTCTTCAACGCCGTCTTTGTTGTTAAGATGCAGGTCAACGCGTATATTTTGCAGATCTTTATATGGAAGGTTATTGGTCAATACGAGCTTTGCGTCGAAGGCCACGCGCTCCATTGTGAGCTCTTGGGCTATCTCCAGCTCGACCTTCGCGCATATGCTGTCTGCCGCACGTACGGGTGCGCCCTGCGCGATAATAAATATAAATACCGCGCACACGAGTAAGCTTCTTTTTATAATGGTAATGCTCACTTAAGTACTCCTCCTGCTATATGTTCCATTACCGCGGCTCCCGCTCTCTCGGCTCCGGCCAGGCCCGCGCCCGGCACGTTCACTATATATGAAAAGGCAATATCTCTGCCCCTATTATCAGTGCCGTAACCCCCAAGCGCAAAAGCATCTTCAAGCACGCCGGTCTTAATACTAAAGCGTTTATCTTTAAAATCCATACCTTCTGAGGTACCCTCGCCCGCCTTTGGCAGGCTCTCTTTAAAGTCGTCGAACCACGGCCTCTTAGAGACCTCGTATAAATAGCGCGCCGTAAGGTCTGCGCTGACTTTATTACCTTTACTAAGCCCCGAGCCGTCGGCTATATTGACATTGGCGTCTACAGTAGAAAGACCAAGCTCTTTGAAGAGATCCTTCACCGCTTCAATGCCCTTCTTAGAACTCCCCTCACCAATAGAGAAGAGCAGGTTATCTGCGACAACATTCAGGCTATTTACGTTCATATCTTTTATAAGGTCTTTTAGTTCCGGGGCCTCTACCTTAGCGAGTTCCTTAAGCCCCGCGCCTGCCTTGGCTCTTCTGACATTGCCGCCCACTCCTAATATCGTCTTTATGACGTGCCCTGTGTATATAGCCGGGTCGTCTATCGCGAAGCGTTTCTTTATGGTCGCCGTCGTCATTGAGACAGAGACGGGTATATTGCCCGTTACCTTATATGCGTTGTCATCTATCTTTATTATCTCAAGCGTATTAATACCGCCCTCTATTGCGCGCGCCGATATCGCGAAGCGTACGTTATCATTCATCGGCTCGATACGTACAGATGGTGCTTCGCCGTGGCTGGTCGGGGTTACTACTACCGCCGCTGTATGGAGATCCATACCGAGTGCCGACGGACAGGCGTAAGCAGGGCCTCGGCGCGTCCTCTTAAAGCCTCTTGTATTAAATAATGAATCGTCTACCACTACGTCGCCCTCTACGGCCTTCAAACCCTTTAATGCGTCTTTAAGGTCAACAATGCTTAAGAGCGCGTTACCGCGGCCTACTATATAAAGATCGCCCTTTAGTATATTATTCGATATGGTTCCGCTATATTTAATGGTCGTCGTCATATCTATACCATCATTATCCTTGGCATAATCAAAGGCCGCGCCCGATGTAAAGAGCTTTACGAGCGATCCGGGCGTAAGTACGTTATCTGTATTACCCGCCTTTGTCATAACCGTACCTGTCTCCATA
>DAOVKH010000194.1 GCA_030631875.1 Deltaproteobacteria bacterium
ATGTGACCTGTGGTTTCACACGCTCGTCCTGTTAGGCAAGGAAGACATCTCTATCAGCCGAGTTTACTCGGAGCTTAAGCGCCGCTTCGGTACTTCTGGGCATGACGAAAAGGCATCGCGTAAATAATACTATGTCCAACGACTGCATATTCTGTAAGATTGCAAAGAAGGAACTTCCCTCGACTATCGTAGAAGAGACCGACGATATAATCGTGATAGAAGACCTGCACCCGCAGGCCCCGACGCACCTTCTTGTAATCCCTAAAGCGCACTACTCTACACTCCTTGATTGCGAGGACGAAGCACTGCTCGGAGCGATGCTTGCTATGGCAAATAAGGTGGCACGGAAGACGGGCATAGACGCAGACGGATTTAGAGTCATAACGAATGTAAAGGAAGGCGGCGGTCAAGTAGTCTTCCACATACACATGCACGTCATGGGCGGAAGACCACTCAAGGAAGGTATGGGTTAACCGCCCCTTTGCCGAACGGCCTCGAATAGTGCTACCGTGCCTGCCTGTGCGGCATTTAGTGAGTTAAGGCTACCACGCATCGGAATACTTGCAAGCAAGTCGCACTCACGCTTAACGAGCCTTCTCAAGCCTGAGCCCTCACTGCCGACGACAATTGCCAAGTCTCCGTCAAAGGGTGCTGAGTATATATTGGTCTTCCCCTCGGCCTCAATTCCTACGACCCATACGCCCGCTTCTTTCAGGCACCTTATGGCATTTGAGATATTCGTAACCTTGGCTATCGGTGTCTTTATCGTAGCCCCTGCCGATGCCTTCTCTACGGCAGGCGTTATCTCTGCCGAGCGATCCTTGGGGATTATAACGCCTTGAACACCTGCGGCAGAGGCCGACCGTATGAGCGTGCCCATATTCTGCGGGTCTTCTATGGAGTCGAGTATCAGGAAGAACGCACGCGCGCCGGACTTCTTCCATATAGACAGAAACTCCTCTATGTGGCGGTAAGGGAATCCGTCCTTACAGACGAGGACGACACCTTGATGGTTCCTCGTCCCTGCCGTATTCTCAAGCTCGTCATTAGACACCATACGAACCTTAATGGAGCGGCCTTTGGCAAGGCTACGCATCTCATCGACTACATCACCGCTGCGCTTAGAGGATACCAGAAGCTCCTTTATACTTAAATCGGTCGCCTTGAGTGCCTCCATCACAGGGTTTATCCCGTATATCAGTCTCTTCATATAATATTGTATCTCCTTTAAAAGTCCATCATTACAGGTATGCCTCGACGCAGGTCAAAGAGTTTTCCCCTGACCATATTGGCCATTGCCTCATCACTACTTCGCATATAGAGCACAAGCAGGCTCTCGTATATACGTATCTGCCCTGCTATGTCCATGGGAAAAACTATCATTGCGGCCTCCTTCAAGTACTGCTCGGAAGCCGCATAATTCCCTATCGCCATTGAAGCAACGGCCAAGGTATTAAGATATACGTGTCGCCGCTCTATATCAAGGCTCAAGGCCATCGACACCGTAACGATGGCTTGGACGGGGCGTAGAGTCTCTATATAAACCCATGCGAGGTTATTGTAATAGAGCCCCTCGTCAGGGTTCAGCTCTATCGCCATTTCAAAAGCTCCCTCGGCAAGGTTATATCTATGCGTCTTCATATAAATATTACCGGCGCCAAAGTATCCGCGTGAATCCAGTGCGTCCATATCAATGACCGCCCTATACTGCCTTATGGCCGCATTATATCGCCCTTCAATTTCATAGGCCACGCCACGGCTAAGATGCTCGTCAATACTCAAGACTCCGCTCACCGCTTCGACTGTAGTAGCGTTAATACTTACAGGACGCCCAGCCGAAGGACTTCCGTAGCATCCGCTAAGTATCAACAACAGTACTATAAGAGATATAGAGGACTTTACCATACTCATCGAATAAACCACAAAACCCACGCCCTGTCAATAAAACCACGCATACCAAAGCACTTGAAGCATCCCCTAAACTATGTTAGCTTTAGAGGATAAAGGACTGGCATTGAGCTCAGTTCGAGATCTCTTCCACTAACATTACTCTTAACCATCGGATTAAAGAATGAAGCTAACCATAGAGCAGGTCGAAAAGATTACCGAACTCATACTTAGGGACTTAGTGGAGAATAAGCTAATAACCTTAAAGGCCGACGAAGCGGTGATACTCAAGCGCATGGTCGAGATAGTGCTTAAAGACCTTCGAGCCGAAGACGAACTCGATAGAGAGGTCGAGGGGATGATAAATACTCACTCCGATGAAATCGACTCCGAACGGATAGATTACCGCCGTATGTTCAATATGGTAAAGCATAAACTCGCAAGGGAACGGGGGATAACACTTTGAGACTCTCTGATGACAGGATATCGCACATAGCGCACCTCATAGCCGACGGCATATGGAGGGACGATCTCATAGACTTCACAAAGGAGAAGCAAGCTCTAATAAGCATCAAAGAGATTATCAGCAATTATCTTTCCGTGGAAGACCATGCCGATACCGTAGCGCGCCACACGATACAATCACTCTCAAAGGACGTCCCCGAAGGAAGCCGCGAGTGGGATATACTCTACAGAAAGTACTTTGAAGAAGAACTGGCGAAGAAAAACTTCTAACGCCCCCTACCCACACTACCCGACTACTTAAGCCCCGTATAGAGAAGATACACTTGCCATTTAGGCCACCGTGCATTATCATATAACATAACTATGGACTATAAACTTATAATCGCACCCATTGCAGGAGCTCTGATCGGGTGGCTCACGAACTACGTAGCCATAAAGCTCCTCTTCAGGCCGCACAATGCCGTAAAGGTATTCGGCTTAAGCTTCCAGGGGCTTATCCCAAAGAGGCGGCGCGACATAACGCACTCCATCGCCACCACGATTGAGAAAGAACTCTTATCTTCGACAGATCTAATCGAGACTCTCGACACAATAGATTGGAAGCAAGAGGTCGAAGATGCCGTCGAAGAGATAATCGAGAATCGCTTCTCGCAGTCCACTCTAAAGAAGATACCGCTCGTGGGGCTCGTATCGGAGAATATCGTATACCATGTTAAGTACCTCATAACCAAAGATATACTAAAGCAAATCGAGAGCAAGAAGACGGGGATAATACAAAGATTCAGCGATAA
>DAOVKH010000175.1 GCA_030631875.1 Deltaproteobacteria bacterium
CATAATCAATATAAATAACCGGACTGGATGGAATCATTGGATGGCTTCAAACAGGTTGATTTTAAAGTAAAAGGAGAAACCAGACCTAAAATCAAACCCTTACGAAATTATCATCAAAATAACTCTTAATCAGCGGGTCATAGGTTCGATCCCTATGCGGCCCACCAATTAAATCAAGGGGGGTGCGAGTTTACTCGTAGCCCTTTTTTGCGTTAACGCCAATCCTATTGAAGCCTGCCGCAAAAAAATCAGTTATCATTATTCGACGGAGAGAACCTTATCGTTACTATCCTTGCAAGCACAAGGGTAAAGACGAGGGCTATGACCATAACAAGCCTCTCGTAACCTATATCCTTGAACCAAAAGACCATCACCTCTGTCAATACAACCACCAAGACTGTGTCGATTATATAGGTGACCTTAACCCTTCCGTCTGAAAAGTATGTGAGGGTCGTTCGAAAGACCTCCAATATAGCCAGCATCATAAGAACGTTTACGATGAGCACCTTTGAGACCTCCTTGATATCACCCCTTGGGATGGTCTCTATCAGAACGACAGTTGTCTTTAAGACCATCCATAACATAGTTCCTATAAGAACTAATATCATCATACTGAGAACGACCCTTACGGCCACCTCGCAGGCGTGGTTAACGTCAAACGTTACTCTTTTTATCTGCTTCATTAGTATATTCATAGTACTAATGATAGACGATGAAGATTACACAACCATAACAGTACCGTGAAGTCTCTGTTACAGTCCCTTGGTTTCTTTTATCAAAGAAATATGTTAAAATTAATTTAACTACCTGATTCAAATATATCAATACGATATCAATGGTGTCTTATGAATATGTCAGATAAAAGAGACAGTAAGCGCATCCCCTTTAGGGTGATGTTGGACTACGGCCCCAAAGACCCTCCCGCGCACAGGAGTTTTGCAACAGACCTATCCGATACGGGCGTTTGCATAAAGACAAACAAGGTCTTCAAGCCAGGCGTAGAATTATACATGAACATCGAGATAGGAGAAAAGACATACCCTGCCTACGGCGTTATAATGTGGGCGAAGGTCGTTCCGCCAAGGCTTGTACGCGTCATTAAGAACGGGATGGGTGTGAGGTTTACATATATGGATCCGGGTCTCTTAGAAGAATACAATAAAAAGAAAGAGGGTATTGCTTAAGAACAAAGTCTTAGCGATTTAACTCTGCTCAAAGCTCTCAACACTATCTATCAGCTCTACGATACTCTTGACCATTATATCCATCAATCTTCTCCCCTTATCCTCGCTTGCCTTTTCAGGGTTGCCATGTACGGCGCCGGGCCAATACTTAAGTTTATCTTTGGCGATTATCGGGCGCGGCAAGTGCGGGTACTCTTCCTTTGAACGTCCCTTTACGAGCTCTTCATTTATATGGAGTATGAGCGAGGTCTCAAGCTCTCCGGCGTGAGAGTCGTGCTTCGTCTCCCCTATTGCGCGCGCCTCCTTTGGAAGTATGTCATATACCACGAGCGCGGCTATGGTAGCGCCTTTGAGTTCATTCGTCAGTGATTCGCCGGCCTCACGCATGGCAGAGGAGTGAAGCCCGCCGCCGTGGCCTGATATAAGGATGAACCTACGAATGCCTTTATCGTAGCCGCCACGCACTATATCACGCGTAATAGCCCTTAAGGTTTCGCTACTGATGGTGATGGTTCCGGGGTGTACGGCCGTAGAGGTGCAGACTCCGTAATTAAGGGCCGGAGCTAAGAAGAACTCTCTCTCTTTAGCCGCCCTCTTAAGGGCGGCTTCTATTATCATCGTATCGGTACTTAACGGCAGGTGCGTTCCGTGCGCCTCGACTGTACCGTAAGGTACTACCATCGTCTTTGTCTTGGAAAGTGCCGACTCGAATTCCGTCATCGTAACATTATCTAATATCATCTTCCCTGCTCCTTTCACCCCCTAAGTAAACGCCAACGACAACCCCTATCAACGCGCCGAGCGCATTACTACCCATGTCGCCATAACTGAAGACTCTGTAACCGGTCATACCCTGATAAAACTCTATAACGACACCGAATATGGAGCATAAGAAAAATACCGCTACGGCCACGGTAACGGGTCTCAAAGAGGACCATATTCGTATACAGGTTCTGTACCCTAAGACCCCCATTACGAGGTAAGCCCCGACGTGCATGAACTTATCTATATGCCAGCGCATTAAGGTATCTGACGTCTTAGAGACCGACAGGAACATTATCAAGGCCATGTACGCAATGGTTACAACGGAGTAAAAAATTATCTTTGTCTTTTTTTTCATAGTATCAGGCGTAGTGCGGCACAATTAAAGACCAAAAAAAACCTCTCTTTATCTATTAAGAGAGGGCGTCTGTTGGTAATAAAACTACTATATATCTTTCACGCAAATGTGTCAAGAACGCTTAAGGGAAGGGGCGGCAAAGTGAGAGCTGTAAGTCACCTCTTTCACTTTGCCGCGGGCTGAGTAGTCTTTCATATAGCCTCAAGCGACGTTACCTGCATCTCTGCGCCTATGGCTCTAAGTTTTTTTATGGCTTTAAGCTCTATCTGGCGAATTCTTTCGCGCGTAAGACCAAACCTCTTGCCGATGCTGTCGAGGGTTTCGCTCTCCGTATCGATACCAAAGCGTAGCTTTACTATCGTGCACTCCGCATCTTCAAGGCGTTCTAACCACTGTCTTACCTGTACGCCGCGCGTATCGTCGCTTATCATATCGGCAGGGCCTAATGTGTTTTCATCCTCCAGCCTATCGAGCAACGTCTCCTGGGTATCATTATTAAGTGCGGCATCAACTGAACTCTCGTAGCGCTGTATTGTATTCAATCTCTTTATGTACTTTTCCTTAACTCCAAGCTCTTCAGCCAGCTCGACAATTGTAGGCTCGCGGTCTTTCTCACGCATATAGATGGCCTTTGTTCGAGTGAGTCGGGTAAGGTCGTTATTTACATGTATCGGAAGCCTGACGACAGCCGCCTGGTTCATAACAGAGCGTTCAACGGCCTGACGTATCCAGTAGGTCGCGTATGTGGAGAATCTGCATCCCTTTTCTGGATCGAACTTCTCGACGGCCTTTATGAGCCCTATATTACCCTCCTCTATCAAGTCTTGTAAAGGAAGCCCTCTATTCATATAACGCTTGGCTATGCTTACGACGAGCCTTAGGTTAGACTCTATCATGCGCGCCCGTGCCTCCATGTCGCCACGCCTTAGCCTCTCGGATAGGCTAAGCTCTTCCTCTGCCGTTAAGAGCGGATACTTCTTTATGCCGTTGAAGTATGCCTTTATAGCATCGAGCATCTCTCCCGATCTATTCTCTGTCGAGCTGTTACCGGCCGCAGTGACACCCTTCGTGCTCTTAGCCTTAAGAGGATTTCTCCTACTTGGAAATTTTGTTGTTTCATCTGCAACTATATTCTGCATGATAGCCCCCTTTACATACCTTTTGCTTTATGTGATGAGAATCGCAATCTCCTCAAAAAAACACCCTACTCCTTCTCAAAACCCTTAGCACCCTCGCACTCAGGACACTTACGTGGCTTACACCTTGAGTCTTTTGTATATCCGCACTCTGAACACTTCCAATTAGCCATCTTTAATCTCTCCTATTCTTTAAGTCTCTCGCACGCGCGCTTTGCGCGCGCGAGAGCTAAATACCTAATACTTCTTTGTAGCGTAGGACTCAAGGCCTTCGGCCGTTGGCGTCATGGCGTCGTCGCCTGATTGCCAATTGGCAGGACATACCTCACCGTGCTCTTCTGTGA
>DAOVKH010000143.1 GCA_030631875.1 Deltaproteobacteria bacterium
AGGTACGCGTCGAAGCACGGCCCTGGTATCGTCGACCTCTTCTATGCCCTCTGCCACGGCTCTTGCCATGGTGTGAATGTGTCCGTACATGGAGTAATAGAGAACGAGAACCTTCATCGTTATAAGCTCCTTTCTTTAGGTGGGCACGCAAAGGACGTATTACTCATCTTAGAAGTTAGCAGAACGTACGCATATGTCAATTGTGTAGGCACCAACAGGTAATTAACGACACCTTGAGAGAGCCCTTGACGGGACGGCCTTTTTTAAGTATAATCCTTTACTTGTCTCAGAGCTCTTATCTGCGGCAATCTATATGAAAGATTTTTAAGGTCAGGGGGTGGATTTATTGTCAGAGGTTAGGGTATTTGACGACCAACTGGAAAAAGCACTTAAGATACTAAAGAGAAAGCTCGCGCAGAACGGAACCTTCAAAGAGATAAAGAAGAGACGTTTTTACGAAAAGCCGAGCGTTAAGAAGAAGCGTAAGCGTGCCGAGGCGGCTAAGCGTCGCGCAAAGGCACTGCGTAAGATGCCAAGGAGTATGCGCGATTAATTGCGTTCTTGGCTCTATAGATTGTTAAAGAGGTATTACGAATTTATTCGTAATACCTCTTTTTTTATATCCGTTCTTTAACGAGTTTATCTACGACCGACGGGTCGGCGAGCGTTGATGTATCGCCAAGCTCGTCAATCTTACCGCTTGCAATCTTACGGAGTACGCGCCGCATAATCTTACCGCTCCGTGTCTTTGGCAGAGACGTGGTGAATTGTATCTTATCGGGCCTTGCTATTGGGCTGATATCTTTCGTTACGTGCGCCTTTAGTTCCGCAGTAAGTTCGGCATTTGGAGACACACCTTCTTTGAGGCTTACGTATGCGTAGATGCCCTCGCCCTTTACCTCATGTGGGTAGCCTACGACGGCCGCTTCTGATACGGCTCTGTGCGATACGAGCGAGCTCTCTACCTCAGCCGTACCGAGCCTGTGTCCGGCTACATTCAGTACGTCGTCGATTCTGCCCATTATCCAAAAGTCTCCGTCTTCGTCCACGCGCGCGCTGTCGCCTGCCGTGTAGTATCCCGGGAAGCGTGTGAAGTAGACCTCCTTAATCTTCTTGTTTTCTTTATCTCCGTAGGTGCCTCTAAGCATTCCGGGCCAAGGTTTTTCTATTGCGAGGTATCCGCCTTCGTTGCGGTCGGCCTCACTTCCGTCTTCTCTTAGAACCTTCGCTACGATACCAAAGAAAGGTTTCATTGCACTTCCGGGTTTTGCGGCCATAGCGCCGGGCAGAGGGGTTATCATTATGCCTCCGGTCTCTGTCTGCCACCACGTATCGACTATTGGGAGCTTGCTACCTCCGACGATGTCGTAGTACCACATCCACGCCTCCGGGTTTATCGGCTCGCCGACAGAGCCTAAGAGTCTTAGTGTCGAGAGGTCGTGCTTTGTAACCCACTCGTCGCCGTGCATTATGAGTGCGCGTATGGCAGTAGGTGCGGTGTAGAGTATCGTTATCTTATGGCGTTCGACCATCTGCCAGAACCTGTCCGGCTCAGGGTATGTGGGGACACCTTCGAAGATAACGCACGTTGCGCCCTGACTCAAGGGGCCGTAGACGACGTAGCTGTGTCCTGTTACCCAGCCGATATCGGCAGTACAGAAGTAAATGTCTTCGGGTTTGTAGTCGAATACGTACTTGAATGTTACGGCACTGTATAGGAGGTATCCGCCCGTGGTGTGAAGGACTCCCTTTGGTTTACCTGTTGACCCGCTCGTGTAGAGGATGAATAACGGGTCTTCTGAGTCCATATCTTCACAGGGGCAGGGGGGGATATTTATCTCGTCGGCGAGAGCCGACATTTCAACGTCCCACCACGTATCGCGCCCTTCCGTCATATTGGTTTCAACCTCGACACGCTCTACGACGATGACCCCTCTTACGAGCGGGCAATCTTCGAGGGCCTTGTCGACGTTTTCTTTCAGCGGTACGTGCTTGCCGCCGCGTATGCCTACATTTGCCGTTACGAGGAAGCTCGATTCACTATCTAAGATTCTGCCCGAGAGAGAGCTTGGCGAGAAGCCTCCGAATACGACACTATGGATTGCCCCGATGCGCGCGCACGCCAGCATGGCTATCGTAAGCTCCGGTATCATTGGGAGGTAAAGCGTTACACGGTCACCCTTGGTGATGCCCTTGGCCTTAAGTACGCTCGCAAAGCGTATGACCTCTTCGGTGAGTTCTCTATAGGTGTATTTTTTGACCTCGCCGCCGTCGCCCTCCCAGATGATGGCCGTTTTTTCGGCAATGGGCGTATCCATGTGGCGATCCAGGCAATTGTAGGCGGCGTTGAGCTTTCCGCCAACGAACCACTCGACCTTGGGCTTTGTGAAGTCCCAGCGAACGATATCGCTCCACGGCTTTGACCAACTGAGAAAGTCCAAAGCCATGCGACTCCAGAACTTTTCCATACCGTCGCCATTAAAGTCAACGGATTCCTCATAGAGGCTTTCGTACTCTGCTATATCGCCTATATGGGCCTTCTCAGAGAATTCTTTTGTCGCGGCAAATCTGCGACCCTGTGTGCTTAAGACCTCTATTGTCTTATCGGTTGTCATGGCGTAGCCTCTACCTCTCCTATTTAAGGGTTTTATTGGCTTTATGCTCTCTTTTAAAGATAACGCAGGTAGTGGGCTTAGTCAAGGAGGCCGTCTTAATTATAGGTGAGGCTATATTCTCTCTAAAACCCTTGAAATCACAGCTGTTTTATGGTAAATATTTAAGATTACAGCGTAAATCTTCAAGAGAATCAAAGAATACGAAAGATTAAGGGAATATATAGTAGATGATCTTAGGAATAAATCAGAATATACCCTTTAAGGGCAAGACTTATCATGTTCAGACAGAGGACGGAGGGCTTAAAAATCCAAGCGTTACGACCGTTCTATTTATAGGCGGTACGACCTTAGCCTCAAAGAAGACCTCTTACGCCGATATTATCAAGAGTGAACAACTGGAGGCGGTAATAAAGGATATAATGAAGGAGCAGCATAAGAGTATGCTCCTTGACCTTAAGAACGGACGTATTGAGAAGCTCAATAAAAAGAATAACGCAGTGCCGGCACCCGTACCGGCGGCTTCGGCTGTAGCACCGTCCGCACCGCAGGCCGTACCACCCGCACCGGCTACGGCTACAGTGCCACCGGCAAGTGCACCACAGCCAACATCGCCGCCACCTGCTGAGCCAAAGGCAAAAGAAAAGGCCAAAGAAGATGCCGTAGATGCCTTCATACTCGACCATCTATCGCTTGGTGATGATAAAGATTCTAAGTAATAACTATACCTTTAGAATAGTCTAATTATTTGAATCTCCACGATATGACTTGCCATATAGACAAATAACCTTTCGTACCCTGACCAAAATAAGACAATATTCGGAGCGTTTAATCTAATAGGGCCACCGACCAATGACCAATGCGATTACAGCGATAAGAGGATTTAACGATATTTTGCCCAAAGAAGCGCGCCTTTGGCGTTTCATAGAGGAGACTGCCCTTCGGGTATTCAGAGGTTACGGCTTTGAGGAGGTACGTCTTCCCATAGTCGAGAAGACCGAGCTATTTTGCCGTACCATAGGCGAGACGACCGATATAGTAGAGAAACAGATGTATACCTTTGAGGACTTGCATGGTGATTCCCTTTCGCTTCGCCCTGAGGGTACGGCCACGGCCGTAAGGGCGTATGTAGAGAATCGTCTTGACCTTGAGACCCCCGTCAATAAGCTATTTTACTCGGGGCCGATGTTCAGGTACGAGCGTCCGCAGAAGGGGCGTTATCGTCAGTTCTATCAATTAGGGGCGGAAGTCCTTGGCGAGGCGAGTGCTAAGATAGACGCTGAATTGATAGCCATGCTAAATGAGTTTTTCTTAGAGCTTGGAGTAAAGGGTATAGATATAGAGATAAATACGCTTGGCTGTAGGGACTGCAGAGGTGCTTATCGAGATGCGTTATTAGATTTTCTTTCTATTAAGAAAGAAGCCCTGTGCGATAATTGTAAGCGGCGTATGATACGAAATCCATTGAGGGCTCTTGATTGTAAGGCCGCAGGCTGTATAGAGGCTACTCAGGAAGCGCCGACCATAGATAATGACCTCTGCGGGTGTTGTAAGGAGCACTTCACGGAACTTAAGGATACGCTTGAGCTATTGGGCGTAAGATATAAGATAAACCCACGAATGGTCAGAGGGTTGGATTACTACTCAAGGACGGCCTTTGAGGTGACGGCACTTTCAACCTCAGAGGGTGGGGTGCTTGGTTCTCAGAACTCGATTGCCGCCGGAGGGCGTTACGACTCTCTCGTCGGAGAGCTTGGAGGTAGTGCAACACCTTGCGTGGGCCTTGCCATAGGCATGGAGAGGCTTGCCATGCTCGTAGAGAAAGAACTCGTTAAGACTGTACCGCTTACATATATAGTGGTGATGGATGACGACGGATATAAAGAAGGTGCGCGCGTAGCGGCTCTCATTAGAGGCGAGGGCGTGCGTGTGATAGTCGACTATAAGGGTGGTAAGCTTAAGTCACTAATGAAAAGAGCGCACAAATCCAATGCCGACTTTGTTATAATAATCGGCGAGGATGAATTGTCGAGCGG
>DAOVKH010000185.1 GCA_030631875.1 Deltaproteobacteria bacterium
AATGGCACGCCGTGCCATATCGAAGTGCGTTACGGCAGGTGTTGCCAAGGCGACGGCCTTTATCTCGCCGTTTGCGAGAACTTCGTCGAATGAATCGGTGAACCTTACCTCAGGGTACTTTTCGCTGAATACTTTGATACTTTCCGTCGAGCTGTCGCAGGCCGTATGGAGCGTGCCTATCTCATTGAGGTTACGCAGGATGTTCTTGCCCCAGTAGCCAAAGCCTACGAGGGCCGTATCTCTATTAAAGGTGGTCGTCATTATGCCCTCATTATCTTCGAGCTCTTTATTTTTCCTGTTGCACCGCGCGTGTCGACGACGATACGGCTCTTCTTTACTATCCACTCGTAGTCGTAGTCGGTGTGGTCTGTGGCTATGAGTACGCAGTCGTATGAGGCGAGTGTCTCGTCACTGAGTGGCACTGAGCTCATGGAGAGGTCGTGTTCTCTAAGTGGCGGCAGGTTTGGTACATACGGGTCGTTATAGTCAAGTACAGCGCCCTTGTTCTTTAGCATCTCTATCAGGGTGAGCGACGGGCTCTCGCGCATATCGTCTACGTCTTTCTTATATGCAACGCCGAGGATTAATATCTTCGAGCCGTTTATGGCTCGTCCGTCTTTATTTAGTGCCTCGGCCGTCTTTGTTACGACATAGTAGGGCATGGAGGTATTAATCTCTCCGGCCAATTCTATAAAGCGTGTGGCAAAGTCGAATTCACGCGCCTTCCATGTAAGGTAAAACGGATCTATCGGGATGCAGTGTCCGCCAAGGCCGGGGCCGGGGTAGAAGGGCATGAAGCCGAATGGTTTTGTGGAGGAGGCGGCAATGACCTCCCATATATCGAAGCCCATGCGGTCGGCTAACATCTTAAGTTCATTTACGAGCGCAATATTCACGGAGCGGAATATGTTTTCAAGGAGCTTCGTCATCTCGGCGGCCTTGGTGGAGCTTACCTCTACGACCTTGTCTATGACACGACCGTATAATGCACTGCCTGCCTTTAGGCACTCAGGCGTGATACCTCCTACGACCTTCGGTATGGTGCGTGTGGTGTGATCCTTACGGCCCGGATCCTCACGCTCAGGAGAGAATACGAGGAAGAAGTCTTTGCCGACCTTAAGTCCTTTTTCTTCAAACTTAGGCAGGAGCAGTTCTTCGGTCGTTCCGGGGTATGTCGTAGATTCGAGCGATATGAGTTGACCTGCGCGAAGGTGCGTGGCAATTGTCTCGGCAGTTTCCCGGACGTAGCGCATCTCGGGCTCACGCTTTGCGGTAAGCGGCGTTGGGACACATATTATTATTGCGTCCATATCCTTGAGTCCGGCAAAGTCGGTCGTTGAGGTGAATAGCTTAGAATCGACAAAGCCCTTTATCGCCTCTGACGGTATGTGCTTTATGTAGGACTCGCCCTTTGTAAGAGCCGTTATTTTTTTCTCATCTACGTCAAATCCCCTTACGGTGTAGCCCTCCTCGCAGAAGCGAAGTACGAGCGGCAAGCCAACGTAGCCCAATCCTATAACGCCTACCTTAGCGGTCTTGGCTTCAAGTGTGTCTATAAATGATTTTAGATGCTCGGAATTATTCAACTGCTTCTCCTTTGTCTTTGGTAATTTTCTTTATCCATCCGTCGGCACTTATATCGCAGATAATCTTTTCTTCAACCCCACCCTTGAGGAGTTTTTCTTTTAGTTCACTACTGCCGGCAAATGAGGTTATTACTATAAGTGCGGGCTTTAGCTCGGCGGCATCCTCTATCGGCCTTACCGTGAGGCCGAAGAAGTCCTTACCCACGGAGTCGTCGTCAAATACATTCGTAAGCTCCAGCCCGGCTTCCTTTAAAGAGAGGTAGGCTATCTCGGTTATCTCGTCTATGCCCGAGAAGGCGACCGTCGTTATATTTGAGAGTTCTTTAATATTAAGGAAGAGACGGCTAAAATCTTTCCGCGCGACTCGGTAGAGGTTGGTGAAGTTCTTAAGGTGTGCGTAGGTGAGGCGTGTCTTTTCTTTAAAGCCCTTTGGTGTCAGATAGTATGTGTAGCGTTTCTTTGGGATACCCGATACGGTGACGTAGCCCTTGGATACGAGGTTCTTTACATACGAGTTTATCAGCCCAAGGGCAATGCCTAAGTCTTTGCTCATACTGCGCTGAGTTACGCTTGCGTCCTTGCTAATCTCATCGAGGAGGAGAAAGGAGCGGTAGTCGTCGCCTTCGGCGTGGTTATTGTCTTTTGCAGTGTTCATATCCTGAACAATACCACCACGCCAGAGGCTTGTCAAGGGCTTTGTTCATATTCTGAACACCGGTGAATTCTGCTAAGTGGGGGATAAGGTTCTTTCTTTTGAGGGTATGTTCAGTTTTTGAACGGCTCTTGTTGTTGGATTGTAGGGTAGCCTTAAGACGGCACCTGCTCGCTTAGAGTTAAGAGCTTCTGTCTCTACGGTTAAGGGGCATGAATTACGAAAATTAGCTGACATAAGGTGTTGACAGATATAGATATCTCTGTGATATAATCGACTGTGCTACAATGACCTCGGCTATAATGATTAGACAGGAGCGATGACTGTGAATACTAAAGACTTTAAAGAAGAGATAAAGGTACACTTAGAGGCGCGATACCCCATACTCTGGCTCGTTTCATTTGAGGAGCGTAGAGTTGAGCGCATTGTCGAAGAGCTATGCGCCAAGGAGGCCTTTACATATTGGAGTTGGTCTGTCTCAAAGGGGCTTTACGGCGGTGAGAAGAAGAAGAAAGAGCCCGTCGGCAGGGAGAAGATTCTAACGGCCATAGAAGAAAAGATTATGAAGAGTGATGAGATAAATAACCTCTTCATCCTAAAGGACGTTGCAGGGTACTTCCCTTCGCACGAGTTTCTTAGAAAGTTCAGAGACCTGCCCGGCACTATGGACGACCGTCGTTCCATGAATACCGTCTGCATACTCTCGCCGACCTTGGGTGATATTCCGCCCGAGCTGGAAGAAGATATAGTCGTAATAGAGCTAAGCCTTCCCGATTACGATGAGATAGAAGAGATGGTAATAAAGACATACGGTCATCTGATTCCCAAGACGTGGCAATCCTCGACTCGTTCCATTCTGTACAAATCCCTTCAGGGGCTTTCGATGGATAACATAAAGCGTGTCGTCAGGAAGTCTATCGGCCTTAACGCGGGCGTACTAAATGAAGATTGCATACAGTACATACAAGACGAAAAACAACAGATAATAAAGAAACAGCAGATTCTCGATTACTATCCGCATAAAGAAACCATAGACCATATCGGTGGCCTTGAGGAGTTGAAGGATTGGTTCGTCGGGCGTGAGCAGATATTCCGCCTCGCTAAAGACAGGGTAGAGACCCTTGGCCTCGACATACCAAAGGGGCTGATGCTGATAGGTGTGCCCGGCTCAGGTAAGAGCCTTTGCTGTAAGGCTTTGGCAGGGATATGGAATCTGCCTTTGCTTAGGATGGACGTTGGCAGAGTATTCGGCTCGACCGTCGGCGAGAGTGAAAAAAATATCCGCC
>DAOVKH010000079.1 GCA_030631875.1 Deltaproteobacteria bacterium
AAGACGGTCTCTTTACACTAAAGAGCGAAGCTACAAAAGACGATGCCCCGCGCTTCATGCTAACGACCGAGGTCAGCAACATCTACAAGCTCGGCGATAAGACCCGTAAGGTTCACAGCCTCATATTCGCACCATCTATTAAAGCCGCAAAGAAGATAAAGACAGAACTCGGCCGTCGCGGCAACATCCTCTCCGATGGTCGTCCTATATTCGGCTTCACCACAAAAGAACTCCTACAGATAGTGCTCGACGCGGACGCAAACGCAATGCTCATCCCTGCGCACGCATGGACACCGTGGTTCTCTATATTCGGAAGCAAATCCGGCTTCGACACTATAGAAGAGTGCTTCGGTGAATTATCTAAGAACATCTACGCGATAGAGACGGGGCTTTCGAGCGACCCTCAGATGAACCATCGTATATCAATGCTCGATAAGATCACACTCATATCAAATTCAGACGCGCACTCGCCATCGAAGCTCGGACGTGAGGCAAATGTATTTGAGACCGAGCTTAGCTACTTGGCCATCACCTCCGCCATAAAAGATGGCGATAAGAAGAACTTTCTCTACACAGTAGAGTTCTTCCCTGAAGAGGGCAAGTACCACCACGACGGCCACCGAGCCTGCGGAGTTTTGCTTAAACCAAATGAAACTCGCTCGCACGGCGGCAAGTGCCCTGTATGCGCGCGTCCGGTAACGGTCGGAGTCCTTAACCGCATAGACGAACTTGCCGACAGAGACTGTGGCGTTACGGTGAAGAACGCGATACCATCTAAGGCACTCATACCGCTCGAAGAGATAATCGCCGAGTCTATGGGCCGAGGCGTAAAGACCAAAGGTG
This sequence comes from Deltaproteobacteria bacterium, assembly GCA_030631875.1. GTDB lineage: Bacteria > Desulfobacterota > GWC2-55-46 > GWC2-55-46 > DRQE01 > DAOVKH01. The sequence goes on from DAOVKH010000079.1 coordinate 844, forward strand.
TCGCGACCAAGTACATGGAGATTACAGATAAGGCGACCGAGTTCGACGTGTTGATGGCATTACCCAAAGACGCATTGGTTGAGATAATGGACGAGCGCATCGCAGAGGGTATTATGATGGTGCGCTCGGGAGACGTAAAGATAAGCCCCGGCTTTGACGGAGAGTTCGGCAAGATAAAGCTCTTTGAAGAGGTCTCACTACCGAAGCCAAAAGGACGACGCCAGATGGGGCTCCTGAAATGAAGACAGAAAAAGAGATTAAAAAACAACCCGCCATCCAAAGAACGCCTAAGAGACCTCTTAAGAGGAATACTCCCTCTGAAGAAGAAGGTAAAAAGAATTACTTTAGTGCCCACCCTGAGCTTGCCTTCATACTTAAGTCCTTCGTACTCATAGCCGTGATACTTATAGTCAAACCTTTTGTCAGCGGCTCTCTTGGCCTCTTTCTCATCCTTTTATTTCCGCTATTCTTCGTTCTCTATATGCGCTTTAAGGCCATGAGCACGGGCAAGAGCACCCTTAAACTCATAGCGCAGAATATCACCATAATGCCGGTCTTCTATACGGAAAAAGATAACCGCTGGGCCGACGTCCCCCTGGTTACCTACTCCATCATAACCATTAACGTATTAGTATTCTTCGTAATACAGACAAACCCTGCCGTTAATAGCGACTTTATATTTGACAACCTGCTCTTCCTGCCAAGGGATATGAACCTCTGGAACGTACCGGTGGGTGCCGTAACGTCGATATTCCTCCACGGCGATATCTACCACCTATTCGGCAATATGATATTCTTATGGGCCGTCGGAACCGTCGTAGAAAAACGTATCGGCGGAACGAAATTCTTAATCTTCTACATGGTGACGGGGCTCTTGGCGGGAACAACATTTATCATGACCTATTACCTCTCTACCGGAGAGGCCGGCCACGCCCTTGGCGCATCTGGTGCGATATCGGGGATAATGGGCGTATACGCAATACGTTGCTACTTTAAGAGCATGGTCTTTCCGCTTCCCATACTCGGCATATTCTCGCTGATACTTCCCATAAGCCTTAAGGTACGCCTAAATTCGCTCGTAATCCTCGGAACATTTTTCATGCTCGACCTCGGCAGAGGACTATCGCAATTGAGCGGAACGAGCGGCGGCCGGGTAGCGCACTGGGCACATATCGGAGGCATGGGCTTTGGAATACTCTTAGCCTTAAGGGCAGGACTTGAAAAGAGTGCGGTAGAAGAACGCCACTTAGATATAGGCGCAAAGGCCGTGGATAAAGGTACGGACGTCCAAAAAGGTGAAGAATCTCTAAGGTTCGCCCTTGAAAAAGATCCCGACAATGTAGAGGCACTCGTAAACCTCGCCCGCATAGAGACGCGGCACCGCTCAACAGATAAAGGGCAAACGCTCTACAGCCGAGCCATAGAGCTTATGGTCAAGCACGCCCCAAAGGACGCGGCACGCCTCTACGGCGAGTACTACGGCAAGTACCTAACGGGCATCGCCCCGGCACCTCAATACCGTATCGCAGGCATACTGTACCGCATGGGAGAGTACGACCTCTCATCGAGAAGCCTTGAATTATTAGTGCGCGCCACCGATACGCCGGCCAATATTCGCGAGCAGGCCACCTACCAATGCGCCGTGGTGCTGGATGCAATGGGTCTTGAAGAGGCCTCGACAAATTACTACAGAACCTTCATAGAGAAGTACCCGGCTTCGCAGATGGCCGATAAGGTGCGTGGAATACTCCAAGGCAAAGTATAGAATAAAGTGGAAAAAAAGAGCAATCTTACATATAATATAAAGATGAAGAGTGCGCAGACAAATAAGACCACCAACATAACCTTAAGCTTTTTAGTGGTTCTTCTAATCGCACTTCTGACGATTCCGACCATAACGGTTGCCGAAGGAATCCCCGACATAAGCCCCGACATACGAATGGAGAAAGACTCAAGCCTCATCTGCATGGTAACGAACCGCTTTATGGGTTCTGAGCAATTACCGGTGGACTTCGACGGCAAGACCTACTATGGATGTTGCGGCGGATGCGTAAATAAGATTATAAAGAGCGAAGCCGTCCGCACGGGGAAAGACCCTGTGAGCGGAGCTTCGGTCGATAAAGCAACTGCCGTCATAGGTATCGAAAAGGGCGGAGCCGTACTTTACTTCGAGAGCGAAGAGACCTTCGACGAATACTCAAATAAGGGCGCGGAGGCCTTGGTCGAGTAATTCACACGACCCCTCTCCTATCGGCTTATAATGCTCTTTCATCTGCCGCCCCATCCAACAAAACCCTTTCAAGAACTACGATAATAATATAGAATACCTACTTACCATGTATACCAAGATTCTCATACCAGTTGACAACTCCGAGGACTCTACGGCGGCCGTAAAGTTTGCCGTTGAGTTGGCCTCCGATATAAAGGAAAGCCCTACCCTCTCGGCTCTTCACGTATATGCCGCACGCCTACATAACGAACGTTTCATGGAGATGGAGGCAACCCTCCCTGAACGATTCCAAGACGAAGCCCTATTAAAAGAACAGCGCAAAAAACACGACACCCTCATAACCGACGGTCTGCGCCTTATATCAGATTCCTACATGAATGAGTTTATAGAGCTATGCGAAGGCAAAACCGTAAAGCACAACGCCCTGCACCGTGAGGGCAAGAACTACACCGAGATAATAAGCGAGATGAAGGAGGGCGGATACGACCTTACCATCATGGGTGCGCTCGGCTTAGGGCGAGTCGAGTCGAGCCGTATAGGCGGCGTAACGGAACGAGTGGTGCGACGCGCCACGAGCGACCTCCTCATAACGAGAGCTGCAGCGCAAGACAATGGCAACCTCCTCGTATGCGTAGACGGAAGCCCCGCCTCCTTCGACGCACTCAGAAAGGCCGTCGCCTTCGCGCGCATACTTAAAGCTCCGATAGAGATTGTAAGCGCCTTTGATCCCGACTACCACCGAGTCGCCTTCAAGAGCATCTCTACGGTACTCACCTCCAAGGACGAATCCATATTTAACTTTAAGGAACAAGAGAGCCTCCATGACGAGATAATAGATAAGAACTTAGCCGCCCTCTATCAAGGGCACTTAGATAGAGCCGAAGAGTACGCAAAGGCAGAAGGCATTACAGTAACCTCAACGCTCCTCTCCGGCAAACCATTTGACGAGATACTGCGCTTTGCAGAGCAAACTCTGCCGAAGATAATCTTCATGGGACGCACGGGCGTACACGCAACGGACGACCTTGATATAGGCACGAACACAGAGAACGTATTGCGCGAAACCACGACCAACCTATACCTCGCATCCGGCAGCTTCGCCCTGCCTGCAAAGAAGACGACCGACAAACTTAATTGGACGACCGAGGGCGAAGAAATGCTAAAACGCATACCTATATTTGCTCGTGCCATGGCAAAAAAGATGATAGAAGAGACGGCCAAGCGAGAAGGGCTAACAGAAGTAACGGCCGAGTTCATGCAACGCGTGCGTAAAGATAGCGGAATGTAGACCACCATGACCACTACCGCCACAGATACAATTAATCCGTACCTCATATCTTGGAACCTGACGAAGAGATGCAACTTGAAGTGCAAGCACTGCTACTTAGATGCCAAAGAACTCTCTGATGGCAAGGGCGACATATCGACCGATGAAGCACTTAAGATAGTAGACGAACTCGCAGCAATCTCGCCCGGAGCGATGCTTATCCTCACCGGCGGCGAGCCACTCCTTCGCGACGATATATTCGAGATATCACAGTACGCAAAAGAACGAGCCATGACGGTAGTCCTCGGAACGAACGGTACGCTCATAGACGACGAACTTATAAGAAAGATCAAAGACTCAGATATCTCAGGCGTTGGCATAAGCCTCGACTCCGTCTCGGCCGACTACCACGATAAACTACGCGGCGTAGACGGAGCATGGGCAAAGACCATCGCCTCGGCAAAATTATTGAATGACGCTCAATTAGACTTTCAAATACATCTTACCGTAACAAAAGATAATCGCCTTGAACTCGCCGAGATGGCCCGACTCGCAGAAGAGCTTAACGCCAAATCCCTGAACATCTTCTTCCTCGTCTGCACAGGCAGAGGCGAAGAGATGACAGACTTAAGCCCTGAAGAGTATGAAGAAGCATTGACGACAATCGACCGACTCGCAGTAGAGTACGAAGGACGCCTAATGGTCAGAGCACGCTGTGCGCCACACATAAAAAGGATAACGGCAAGCGAGAGTGCCTATGCGAATATAACCTCAGGGTGTATAGCCGGGCGCGGCTATATTCGCATATCCCCGGAAGGCCAAGTAACGCCTTGCCCATACGTCCCGCCGACTGAAGATACGCCGAGCATACTCAATACAAGGCTCGATAAGATATTCGAGGCAGATATATTTAAAAGCTTCGCAAAGCCCAATTACGGCGGCAAGTGCGGAGAGTGTGAATTCATGGAGACCTGCGGCGGATGCCGCGCGCGCGCGCTTGCTACATCGGGAGATGTAATGGGCGAAGACCCGTGGTGCGCTCACACGCCAAGTAAAGATAGCCCGGAGAACTCCGTTGAGATAGTATGGAATAGCCTCGCCAAAGAACGCCTTAAGAAGATACCCATATTCCTTAGAACAATGGTGAAGGCAGGCGTTGAGGCATACGCAAAGAAAAAAGATATAAAGGAAATCACACCGGAAATTATGGCGACTCTCAGAGAGAGGTTTAAGGGAGGTCGTCCTAATTGAAGGGGGCTAAGGTTGGGGCAATAGAGTTCTTCGGCGCGGTACTCGTGATACTCGCCGTACTAAACATGATGCTCATACTAAGAGGCGGGCTTAACGCAGATCCGCTCAACTATATATACCTCGGCGTCGGCATACTACTCATAACCATCGGAGTCGTAAAGAGACGCTAAGTCTTACTCCTTTGGCTTACCGCTAAACCATAAAAGTTCCAGCGCAAGTATCGCTATAAATAGAGCTGCCGGCCAGAGTATAACTCCCGCGCCACCGCCCGAAGATAAGACCATCCACTTTCTGCCCGTCGTAATGTAACCATTGCCGTCGTCGATATTAGATCCGTCGAGTAGCGTCAAATTAATTGCCGTAGTGTCGCCTTCGAGATAGCTAAGAGGTGCTTTAATTATAATGCGCCAAGTACCTTCGCCGTACTCGCCCCAACTCCAAAGAGCATTAGAGTTATCTCTCCTTCCACTGCTCGTCCACTGTAAGCTATCTCCTGACGATATAAATTCAAGGGCTAAGGCATCGTCCGAGACCTTGCCTCCCGCAATCTTATCGGCCTTCCTATCGCCTTCAATGCTCTTAGTAAAGTCGTCCCATTCGATGAGAATGGCAAAGTCTTCTTCATTATAGAGAACCCTCGCCGATAGAGTATCGAGCGTTGGCTTAAGCATTGCGTCACTGCCGTCGTCATTGAATAATTTCTCTGGGTATAGATAAAGGCCCACTCCTTCGGCTCTATCCCATAGGCTATTATTTACGGCCCTCGGCAGGTTGCCTTTGATCTTTTCGCCTCTAAAGATTTCTTCTCCGCCGGGTTCTTTTCCTTCATCGGCAAGGGAGGCGACGTAGTTGGCGAGATGCCAAACCTCCTTTTGGGAGAGCTTGTCTTTATTATTCTCGTCGGCATAGGAGGGCATCTGTGTGGCAGGTATGCCGGTCATCGTGCGCGCGTATATGTCTTGCGCGGAGTTGCCACTCTTCATGGACCACGGCTTGGAAAAATTCCTCGGCCAAGTGGTTGCGCCCCAGTCGTCCTTAAGCCTCTTTCTCGTATCGCCGCCGCCGCTTATGCCGTGGCACTCCGTACACTGAGCGCGGAATATAACTCTGCCCTTCTCTATGCTCTCCTCACTCGACTGAATCCGGTTGTCGTAGGATATTACCTTTACCGCCGGTTCTTCGTAAGAGGATAATTCTTTCATGTAATCGACCAAGAGGTCTATCTCTTTATCGCTGAGTACGTCTCCCCATGCCCCCATAGATGTATCACTAAGGCCGAACTTTATGGTATTAAAGATATCCCCCTCTGACGGAAAGAACTCGTCGTAAGGTGTGGTGGTGAACTTATATATCCCGTCGGTTAAGTCTCTCGGAGGCGGAAGAAGCTTCTCGGCACTTACGCCGTCGCCGCGGCCTTCCGTACCGTGACACCACGCGCAGAGACGACCGTAGATATCCTTGCCACTATCGGCAGAGAATGCAGTAATAGGAAAGAATAAGGCTATGAAGACGACCATGTAGAGCGCGCGCCTAATGAGCATCGTCGACACCTCCTGCCCACGCCCTTGGCACATTACCGGTGTAATCATATATGAACGATACTACTTGCCACACCTCGTCCTCAGTAAGGATTCCATCCCACGCCGGCATCACGCTCAGCTCCGGTGAAGACTCCGGAGGAAGCCCCTCGCCGCCCTTGGCTATCCGCCAAAAGACGTATGCCTCCTCGAGCTGGGCTATAGTATCCGAACCGGTAAAGGGTAGGGGCTTTGGAACCATACCTCGTGCAAGATGGCCTTTGCCGTCGAGCTTCGCACCATGACAAAAGAAGCAACGCTCAAAGTATACTCGTCCGCCCTCGGCCACGGCTTCTTTAAATATAAGCTCGCCCTTACCCTTGAATGGATTCTTCATCTTACGAAGCTCAGTGGTCTTTCCGTAGGCCGTAATAACAGACGGCGGTGGCGGATGAACAACCCTCCTCGTCGTCGAAGGCTCGCCCAATGAAGCCACGTGGCTATATGTGGTGTAGGCAAAGACGAGCGGAAGAATAAGCAATAGCAGATACCTTAAGAGGCTCCGCCCGTATAG
>DAOVKH010000167.1 GCA_030631875.1 Deltaproteobacteria bacterium
GCCGATACGATAATCGACATGCAGGGGGTCTCGACGGTCGAGGTATATACGCTCGGCGGCGAGAGGGTCGCCTATGCCGTCGCAGATAGCGTGAACGTCACGATGGTGCCGGATGTTTCAATCGACGAGATTGCCATAACGGCCGTTAATGGAGCCAGGAGTGTCGTTGAAACCCATAAGGTGAGCGATGTCGTCAGGGGTCTGGTGCCGATATTTTCTTCGGACGGCGAAGAAGTTCTCGGCATAGTATCGGTCAGCTACTATGTGCCCAGGAGCATGGTACTTAAGATGCAGGAGATATCGGCTACCTTCGACGGCTATAAACAGCTCAAGATGCTCGAAAACCCTGTGAAGACAAGTTACTTTACGATACTCCTTTTGATAACCCTTCTCATAGTCTTCTTTGCTATATGGATAGGGAATAATCTCTCTAAGAAGATTACAGTTCCGATATTAAAACTCGCCGAAGGCACCCAAGCCGTAGCGAGCGGTAACCTTGATTACAAGATATCCGTGGATTCAAAGGATGAGGTAGGGGAGCTTGTAAAGTCTTTTAATCGAATGACCGAGGATATAAAGGCCGGTAAGGCCGGGCTTGAATCGGCCAACCTGACGCTACGCAACATAAATGCCAAGCTTGAGGAGCGTCGCCGTTACATAGAGATAGTCCTCGGTAATATTCCGGCCGGAGTAATATCTATCGACAGGGGAGGTAAGATAACCTCGATAAATAAAGTCGGTGCAGATATGCTCGGAGTAAACATCACCTCGACCATCGAGCGCAATTATAAAGAGGTCCTGCGCAGAGACGACAGAGATTTCATTAGGGATATGATACGCGACATGAACGATCTCGGTGCCGAGACCCTTGAGCGACAGATGCGTGTCAAGATGAAGGACGTCTCCATTACCGTACTCGTAAACCTTAACGCCATGCGTGACGAGAGTGGTGATTACCTCGGTATGGTTGCGGTCTTAGACGACCTTACACACCTCCTAAAGACTCAGAGGATGCTTGCCTGGAAGGAAGTTGCCAAGCGTATAGCTCATGAGATAAAGAATCCGCTCACACCGATACGTCTTTCGGCTCAGCGGTTGAGAAAGAAGTATAGTGACCGTTTCTCTGAGGACGAAAAGATATTCGACGATTGCACGAGAACCATCATCAACCAAGTCGATGAACTGAAGACACTCGTAAATGAATTTTCAAGTTTTGCGCGAATGGCTACGGCAAACCCCGCGCCAAACGACCTTAATGAAGTTGTAAGTGAGACGATATCCTTCTATGAGCCGGCTCACAAGAGTATCAGCTTTAATGCCGAGCTCGACTCCGAGCTTCCTGTGGTTGAGTTCGATAGAGACCAATTTAAACGAGTACTCATAAACCTTATAGAAAACTCTATTGATTCTATTAAGGACGTTGACGGGGGTGTGATTACAGTTAGAACCGGCTTAAAGAAAGATCTGAAGATTGTGCGCATAGAGGTCGCTGATAATGGCTGTGGAATACCTGCCGAAGACAAAGACCATCTCTTTGAGCCGTACTTTTCAACTAAGTCTTCAGGGACAGGGCTTGGCCTTGCCATAGTATCGAATATAATATCGGATCATAACGGTTACATAAGAGTTAAAGACAGAGAAGGCGGCGGTACACGTTTTTTAATAGAATTACCTTTGAAAGCTGGGATATAATACAAATATGAAAACGATACTTATAGTAGACGATGAGGTAAACATAAGGGACTCTCTCGCCGGCGTCTTGAGCGATGAAGGCTTTCGGGTACTGACGGCCGAGAGCGCCGAGGACGGTATTGAATCTATAGAAAAAGAAGTTCCGGATCTACTGCTTCTCGACATATGGCTCCCGGGCATGGACGGCGTTGATGCGCTTAAGATAATAAAAGAACGAAGAAAAGAATTACCGATAATAATGATATCCGGCCACGGCAGTGTTGAGACGGCCGTAACGGCTACGAAGTTTGGTGCTTATGACTTTCTCGAAAAACCGCTCTCACTCGACAAGGTAGTGCTTACCGTTGAGCACGCTCTCGAACAGAAGAGGCTCGCCGAAGAGAATCGAGACCTATTAGAGCAAGCGCGACGCGAGCATAAGATTATCGGCAAGTCCGCGTCTATTACGGGCCTGAAACAGACTATAAAGCGCGTTGCCCCGACCAACTCTTGGGTTCTTATCACAGGCGAGAACGGGACCGGTAAAGAACTTGTGGCGAGGAATATTTACATATATTCCAATAGGGCACAAAAGCCGTTCATCACTCTTAATTGCGCTTCCATTCCAAAGGAAGATATAGAGCGTGAACTTTTCGGTAAGGAAGGCCGCCTTGAGATGGCCGATGGCGGTACATTATTCCTCGACGAGATAGGGGAGATGAGCCTTAAGGTGCAGGAGAAGATGCTGAAGATATCCAGGGGAGAGAGCGTTGAGCGTCCCGGCTCTTCCGGCCATGTCAAGGTGGATGTACGCGTCTTGGCGGCAAGCAGTAAAGACCTTACCCGCGCTATTAAAGGTGGGCTATTTATTGAAGAGTTATATGAAAGGTTAAATGTTATACCACTACACGTCGATTCCCTGAGGGAGAGAACCGAGGATATACCATACTTCGTAGGCCACTACTTTAAAGAGTTTTCATACGCAATAGGCAAGGCAATACCTACCCTTTCAGATGAGGCGCTGGAGGCACTCTATTCCTATAACTGGCCCGGCAATGTACGAGAGCTTCGAAACGTAATCGAGAGGCTTATAATAATGAGTGGCTCAGCGGAGGTCACCTACGCCGATATTCCTCTATACATAAGAGGGGAGGGTAGCTGTAGTAACGAGGCTGCACATATCGGAGATACCTCCCTTAAGGAGGCGCGCGCTTCATTTGAAAAAGAATTTATTTCAAAGAAATTACGCGATTTAAAGGGTAATGTCTCTAAGACTGCCGAGGCCATCGGTCTTGAGAGGAGCCATCTGTACCGTAAGATTAAGGCATTCGGTATTAAGATATAGTCTCTCTCTGAACCCATTAAATCAAAACCAACTACTCATCAATACATTTAATATTTACCTTTCATGAAGCACCTTGACTTGAGGTTATATCTGTGCTACTTTGACCCTATTCTTCTTCAGTTTATGTTTATATACTTCTGTGTTAGCTTGCAACTTGATAGTACAGCCTTGTCGTAGTTAGTTCCTTGCCTGGAGAACCATCGATGAGAAGACCAAACCTTCTTGTAGTCGACGACAGCTCTGCCATAAGAAGTATCTTATCTAAGATACTCAAAGACCACTATGACGTCTCCAGAGCCTCGGATGGCCTTGAGGCCTTAGAGGCTATCAAGAGGACACCTGTCGATATAGTTCTCCTCGATTTAAATCTTCCAAAGTTAGACGGTTATGGTGTAATAGATGCCATAAAGAAGGATTACGGCGAGGAAGCCCCCGGAATTATTGTCATCTCATCAATGGATAGTGCCGAAAAAGCAGTACGCGCCTTGAAAGCCGGTGCCTATGATTATGTAACAAAGCCCTTTCAGCCGGAGACGATCCTTGCAAAGCTTAAGCGTTATGTTGATAGCATGGAGCTTCGCCAAGAGGTAGCCTTCCTTAAAGAAGAACTCAACAATCGTCTCGGTGACATAAATATAATATCGCAAACTCCGGGTATGAAGCTCATATTCGAGATGGTGCGTAAGGTCGGCGAGACCTCCACGAACGTACTCATTCTCGGTGAGAGTGGTACGGGTAAGGAACTCATTGCCAGAGCCGTGCATTCATTAGCTGTCGGGAGGAAAGGGGCATTTGTTGCCGTAAATTGCGGTGCCATACCCGCAGAACTTATGGAGAGCGAATTCTTCGGCCATGAGAAAGGAGCCTTTAGCGGAGCCACTTCCACTAAGTTAGGCCGCTTTGAGTATGCCGACGGCGGGACACTATTTTTAGATGAAATATCAACACTGCCGAAATCTCTTCAGGTCAAACTCCTTCGGGTACTTCAGGAGAGAAGCTTCGAACGTGTAGGATCGAATAAAGAGATAAAGGTCGATATTAGAATCATAGCGGCCACCAACGTAGACCTGCTTGACGCGGTAAAGGCAGGCACATTCAGAGAAGACCTTTACTACAGGCTGAACGTCGTGCCGATAGTCATGCTCCCTTTGCGTGAACGTATAGAAGATATCGA
>DAOVKH010000213.1 GCA_030631875.1 Deltaproteobacteria bacterium
AAATGCAAGCGGTACCTGACCATGGGCAAAGAGCTCGACCTCCACGTCGCCGCATACGGCAATATTCTCCCTTACGGCCTCTCCCGACAACTCCACGGGGAATGTCACACCCCTCACGCCAAGCGTCCTTAAGAACTCTACGGCACTACCATTATAGGTCTTTATATGAGGTCCTGCATAGAGCTCGCGCTCTCCTGGGTCTACCATATTAAAGACCGATACGTCATTTGCTTCGATCGGAAAGGAAGTCTCGCCGATGGCTCGAATCGTATCAAGCTCTGCCTCATTCGATACGACGGCAAGGGTCGAGAAGACTACACCCTTTCCCTTTGCCTTCAAACCTTTACCTATAGAGACCATGTCGTCTATTGTAAGGCCGCGCCTGCGGGCACAGACGACCTCACCGATATAGACCCTGCTTACAGAGTCCATCTCGGCGACCTCTTTATAAAAGTCAATCAACCGCTCCCTCGACCATCCGAAGAGTACCGGGCCAAGCGCTATCTCCATATGCCCATTACTTTCTGTCATAACAACCCGTCGTCTGCTCAGAGCCCTCGAATGCGGCTACGCACTCTGCCGTCCATTCGTCCTTGACCTTATAGGCCAAGGGGTCATTAAAGTAGGTATCAACGGCTGAGCGTACGACACCTGTCATAGCCGAGACGTAGCTCTTAGTCCTCTGACGACCTTCTATCTTAAGCGCCGTAACGCCTGCTTCAATGAGCCTTGGCAAGACCGATAGTGCGTTTAAAGACTCCGGAGCCTCCATGGCATAGCTCCTCTCGCCGTCGGGCATGACGTAGCGCCCCTTACAACAGGTCGGATACGGCGATGATTCATTGCCGGAGAGGTCATTTAAGAGTACGTCGTTTAGCTTTATCGTCATACGCCCGTCATCTGTATTATCAAAGCGCACAAAGCGCGCCGGCGAACACGCGCCTTCGGTATTGGTCGAAGCCCCGGTGAGGAAGCTCGACAGATAACACCTGCCCTCTATATTAATACAAAGCCCGCCTAAGCAAAAGGCCTCCAGCTCGACATCCGTCTTCTCGGAGATAGCCGCTATCTCGTCTATGGTAAGGACGCGCGGCAGGACTACACGCTTTATATTAAAGTGTTTCTTATAGAAATTTATCGCCTCGTAATTAGAGCTACTCGCCTGAACGCTCAGGTGTATATTAATGTCTTTATACTTCTTACGGGCATAATTCAAGACCCCCATGTCGGCAAGGATTATCGCATCTACGCCAAGGCCTACGGCTCTATCCACGGAGCCCTGCCAAGTGCCGAAAGAAGCCGTGCCCTGAGGGAATGTATTTATGGCAACGTAAACTTTGCGCTCGAACTTCCTCGCGTAGGCAATGCCGTCTTCAAGTTCTTTTTCCGTAAAGTTCAGCCCCTCGAAGTTGCGTGCGTTGGTCTGGTCGTTAAAGCCCAGATATACGACGTCGGCTCCGCTATCAATGGCCGCCTTTAAAGAGACCAGATTACCGGCAGGGGATACGACCTCCACCTTATTGTCTGCTACACTCATTACAGATACCTCGAATTCCCTAAGTATTATTACAGTTTACAAAATGGACTCGGAAAAGTCGACAGTTTTTTGCCCTGAGCTTCCGTAATAGAGGGACGTAAAAGAAATTCGATTAATATTGCTTACCACTGCACTCTGTGCTACACTTTTTTGCCTAATAGGAAGAGTGGACTTAAAAATCGAAATCTCAAAGAGGAGCATTACAGATGGCAGAGAACGGTGAAGTATACGAAATAAAGAAGAAGCCCGTACCTACGAATCTATTTCCCATAATAGCCGTAGTGGTGGTGCTAATAATACTCGCAAGCTCGGCCTTTACGGTCGTCGGCCCGGGAGAGCGCGGCATAGTATTCAGTAAATTCGGCGGCATACAGGACAAGATGCTCGACGAGGGTCTGCACTTTAAGATACCCTTTGTAGAAGATATCATCCGCATGGACGTACGCATACAGAAGGCTCAGACCGACACAAAGGCATCGTCAGAGGATCTTCAGATGGTATCATCAACGATAGCCATCAACTACCACGTCGCCAGAGACAAGGCACATAAGGTATACCAGGAGATAGGCACACGCTACAAAGAGCGCATGATAGACCCGGCCGTTCAGGAGGCCGTCAAGGCCGCCACCGCCCGCTTCACTGCCGCAGACCTAATCGGTAAGCGCGAAGAGGTAAAGGAGATGATAAAGAAGAACCTCATCGAACGCCTCGAGCCATTCAACATCGTCGTCGACGAGTTCAATATCATCGACTTTACCTTCTCACGGAAGTTCGACGAGGCCATCGAGGCAAAGCAGGAGGCCGACCAGAAGAGACTAAAGGCAGAGCTTGACCTTGAGAGGATCAAGATCGAAAAACAGCAGACCATTACACGCGCCGAGGCAGGGGCCGCGGCTCTTAAGATACAGCGTGCCGAGATAACAGCGGAGCTACTCCAGCTTCGTGCCATAGAGAAGTGGGACGGACACTTCCCGCAGGTAACCGGCGGGGCAATGCCCTTCATAGACGTAAATAACCTTAGCCCGGATAAAAGGTAAGCGTTACCATCGGC